>JABAYY010000064.1 GCA_018608765.1 Flavobacteriaceae bacterium | reverse complement strand
CTTTTTCAAATTATTTCTTCTTGTGACGGTTAGCGCGACGTCTTTTTTTACGCTTGTGCGTTGCTACCTTATGTCTTTTACGTTTTTTACCGCTTGGCATAAATGTGATTTTTTAAAATTAGTTTATAATTAGTTTACTTTAACCTTAGATTTTACCCCTTCAATAAATACTTTTGAAGGCTTAAACGCAGGTATGTTGTGTGCTGGTATTTTGATAGACGTATTTTTAGAAATATTTCTTCCAATTTTTTCAGCTCTAGTTTTGATGATGAAACTCCCAAATCCTCTTAAATAAACATTTTCTCCAGTCTCTAACGATCCTTTAACTTCGCTCATAAAAGATTCAACAGTTGCTAATACATCTCCTTTTTCAATTCCTAAATCGTTGGAAATTTTAGCTACAATTTCAGCTTTAGTCATTTTATTTCTTATTTAAATTAATGTTTTTTTAATAGGCTTGCAAATATATGTATTTTATATTCAATATTTCAAACCTAAAGAATTAAAATTAAATATATTAAAAGATTATTTTTGTGGCTCAACCAATTTCAAAATGAATTTTCATTCAACATTAACTAGCTGGTATTCAGTAAACAAAAGGAGCTTGCCTTGGCGTGGCTCTAAAAACCCCTATAACATCTGGTTATCAGAGATTATTTTGCAACAGACTCAAATCAAACAAGGCCTGCCTTATTATGAGGCATTTCTGTCAAATTATCCTTCTGTTCAAGCGCTTGCTGAGGCTTCTGAAACTGAGATTTTAAACTTGTGGCAAGGGCTCGGCTACTATTCCCGCGCTCGGAATTTGCATTTTACTGCCAAACATATCACTGAAAATCTAAATGGTGAATTCCCTAAAAGCTATAAGTCGTTGCTTGAACTCAAAGGAGTTGGCGACTATACAGCCAGTGCTATCGCCTCTATTTGTTACGAAGAAGCTGTAGCTGTTGTCGATGGTAATGTTTACCGTGTTTTAGCTCGGTATTTTGGAATTGACACTCCTATTAACAGTACAGAAGGAATCAAACAGTTTAAAACACTGGCTCAATCGTTATTACCACTCTCTAATTTTGGAGATTATAACCAGGCTGTTATGGAGTTTGGCTCACAACAATGCAAGCCTCAATCTCCAAATTGCGAGCTGTGTCTATTGGCTTCATCTTGCAAGGCTTATGCGACTGGGTCTATTAAAATATTGCCTGTTAAACTCAAAAAAACAAAAGTCACTAAAAAGTATTTTAATTTTTTAGTAGTTGATTCAGACGATCAAAAAACCTATTTAGAACAACGCACAGAAAAAGGAATCTGGCAACAATTGTATCAATTTCCCTTAATTGAAACGGCTGCTTCAGTGTCGGAAAAAGAGTTTTTGACGCATTTTAAAAACACAAATAAAATTACAACACCCTACAAAAAGCTCACACTTTTTAATACTGAGGATATTATTCACAAGCTGTCTCATCAGCAGTTGCATGTAAAATTTTGGATTATAAGAACAAAACAAAGTCCTGAAAATGCTGTGAAATGGTCCGATATCACAACCTATCCTGTCCCTGCTGTCATCGAACGGTTTATAAAGAATTTTTATAATTAAGTATGTGCTTTTACATTTTTTAGATATCTTTATATCATTAATTTTGTTTCAAATTTATACACTCAAAAATCAACTATTATGTCAGGAACTTTAAATAAAGTAATGCTTATTGGACATCTGGGAGATGCCGTAAAAATGCATTATTTTGATGATAAAAATTGTGTCGGACGTTTTCCATTGGCTACCAATGAAACCTACACGAACAAGCAAACAAATGAAAAGGTAACCAATACAGAGTGGCACAATATTGTAGTTCGAAATAAAGCGGCTGAGATTTGTGAAAAATACCTCAACAAAGGGGATAAAGTATATATTGAAGGACGATTAAAAACCAGAAAATGGCAGGACGACAAAGGAAATGACCGGTATTCAACGGAAATTCAATGTGTTGATTTTACGTTTTTGACAACCAAAAATGATAATTCATCATCTGTAATGCCTGAAAACCAAGCACCACAAACCTCTGCTGCGAAGCCCACTGAAAAAAACGAAGAACCAAACGATTTACCATTTTAATTAGTTTAAAAAACACTCTATAATTGGATCCTGAACCCTCTAGCCTTACTCCCCTTTTTGACAGTACTTTTATCACTGGCGTCGTGGGATTGCTTGTTCTTTTAATATGTTCAGCACTTATATCGGGAGCTGAAGTCGCTCTTTTTTCACTGACACAAAAAGATTTAGATGAGGCAAAAGAAAGCAAGTCAAAATCGTTTGAGATTATTATTGACCTTTTAAAACAACCAAAAAAATTATTGGCATCTATATTGGTCGCCAACAATTTTATCAACATTGCAATCGTCATATTATTTGCTTCTTTAAGCGAAACCTTATTTAGCGGAGTACATTCAGAACTAGATCTAGGGTTTTTCAAAATTGACCTCGTGTTTTTTATTGAAGTGATCTTAATTACATTTTTGATTTTGCTGATTGGAGAAATTTTACCAAAAGTCTATGCCAACAGAAATAATTTGAAATTTTCAAAGTTCATGGCCTATCCTTTAAAGGTTTTAGATGTTGTCATTTCGCCCATTAGTCTTCCCATGCAAAAAGTAACTTTAGGGATTCATAAAAAATTAGGAAAACAAAAATCCAATCTTAATGTCGATTATCTATCGCAAGCATTAGAGCTTGCTAGTGAGGATGACACAACCCAACAAGAACAAAAAATATTACAAGGAATTGTATCGTTTGGAAATACAGACACAAAACAAGTAATGCGTCCACGGATAGATATATTTGCTTTGGATCAATCGGTTGATTACAAAAAAATTATTCCTGAAATCGTAAAACATGGATACTCACGTATTCCTGTGTATAACGAAAGTATTGATACCGTTGTTGGGATTTTATACGTCAAAGACTTGTTACCACACCTTCAGAAAAAACAATTTGATTGGACTACACTACTAAGAGAACCGTTTTTTGTTCCTGAAAATAAAAAACTAGATGATTTGATGGTGGAATTCCAGGAGAAAAAAATCCATTTAGCCATTGTAGTTGATGAGTATGGCGGAACATCTGGAGTGGTGTCTCTTGAAGATATCATCGAAGAAATTGTGGGGGACATTAGTGATGAGTTTGACGACGACGATTTGATTTACTCAAAGCTCGATGCTCATAACTATGTTTTTGAGGGTAAAACAACGCTAAAAGATTTTTATAGAATCATCAAATTGGAAGATGAATCTGTTTTTGAAGATGAGAAAGGAGAAGCAGAAACCCTTGCAGGATTTGTTCTTGAAATTTCCAAAAGCTTCCCAAAAGTGAACAGTATAATTGCGTTTAAAACGTATCTGTTTACTATTGAAGCGCTCAATAATAAACGCATCAAACAACTCAAAGTAACTCTAAAAAAATAATGAAACCTTACGCTTTTATTTTATGTGTTTTTATGTGTTTTTCTTGTGACGAAATCCATGTGCCAAAACCAAAGGCTTTTTTGAGTCTGGATTATCCAAAAGCAACCTATTTAAAAAGTCAATTAGACATCCCTTTTGAGTTTGAGAAAAATAAATTAGCGCGGCTGAATGTTTCTAAAAAAAACAACACGCTAGAAGGAATTGTACTTCGCTATCCTACCCTAAAAGCATCTGTTTTTATCAATTATAAAAAAATAGATAACAACCTCGAAAAGTACATTTCAGACACGCGGTCAATGACTAAAAAACACCTTCAAGTAGCAGATGAGATTTCTGAACGGATGTATGAAAATACACAACAGAATTTGTACGGTATGTTTTATGACCTCAAAGGAAATGTAGCATCACAATCCCAATTTTATGTAACCGACAGTACACAACATTTTATATCGGGGGCACTTTATTTTGAAACCAAACCCAATTACGATTCTATCTTACCAGCCATCAATTACATTCAAAAAGATTTGCTGCATTTTATTGAAAGTTTACGCTGGAAATAACCTATCACTAATCCTCTGAATCCGAACCTAAAGAATTCCACCCTTGAGCTGTTAATTGAATTTTAGTCTCTGCACGTGTCACTAAATTCATCCCCACACTCGGATCCGTCATATAACCAATAACCGTTAAATTTGGATTGGCTTTAATTTTAGGGAAATGTTCTTGAGAAATAGTCATGAGAAGTTCATAATCCTCTCCCCCATTCAGAGCGACAGTTGTGCTGTCCATATTAAACTCTTCACAAGTTGAAATCACTTGAGGGTCTAAAGGGATTTTATCTTCATACAAATCACAACCAACATCGCTTTGTTTGCATAAATGAATGATTTCAGAAGATAAGCCATCACTAATATCTATCATTGACGTTGGCACTACTTCCAAATCTTTTAAAAGTTTTACAATGTCCTTTCGCGCTTCAGGCTTTAGTTGACGTTCAATGATATAAGTGTAATCATCCAAATCTGGTTGACTGTTGGGATTTACTTTAAAAACTTCTTTTTCACGTTCCAGGACCTGAAGCCCTAAATAGGCCCCACCAAGATCTCCACTCACTACCAACAAATCGTTTGGTTGCGCACCACTTCGCTTAACAACCGTATCTAAATCAACCTCTCCAAGAGCGGTTACAGAAATCATTAAACCTGTTGTAGAAGAAGTTGTGTCACCTCCAACCACATCAACGCCATAAACCTCAGCGGCTTTATAAATCCCTTCATATAAGGCCTCAAGAGCTTCTAATGGAAAACGATTGGAAACTGCAATAGAAACAGTGATTTGTGTGGCATTTGCATTCATAGCATACACATCTGAAAGATTAACCATCACAGCTTTATATCCCAAATGTTTTAGGGGCATATAACTTAAATCAAAATGAACCCCTTCAACTAATAAATCTGTAGTGAGCACCACCGATTTATTTTTAAAATCTAATATCGCGGCATCATCTCCAATTCCTTTAATCGTGGAATTATTCTTATCCGTAAATTGCTTGGTTAAATGATCAATTAATCCAAATTCTCCTAAACTGCTTAAGGGTGTGTTTTCTTGGTTTTTATCTTCTATCATACTGCAAAAATAAGACGCTTTTGGAGAATTCCTTATACAAAAGATGCATAATTCAACTGATTTTCATTTATATATAATTTTTTGACGTAAATTACGTTCCATGAATATACCTAAATTCTATACTATGAAAGCTATTTTTTCACATCTGTTGTGTGTTTTTATTGTCATTGGAACTATATTCTCTTGTAACAATGAACCTACGGGAGCTGTGTCCACAGATTCTGATGGGGATGGAATTATTAATAGTATTGATAATTGCCCTGAAATTGCCAACCCAAATCAAGAAGATTCCGATGGTGATGGTATTGGAAATGCTTGTGATTTAACAGAAAACACAGATACAGATGGCGACTCCATAATTGACTCCCAAGACAACTGTCCTGAGAAGGCAAATCCAAATCAAGAAGATTCCGATGGTGATGGTATTGGCGATGCTTGTGACCCATTAGCGCCTTGCGAGAATGGAATGGCAGACATATACCCTTGTAATGGCTATGATCTTGTGGGTTATTTGTCTTTAGATGATTTGACTCCTGGTAATGGCGCAGGCAGTCTCTCTGGAAATGATTCATGGGGCTGGACGGACCCAACAACTAATAAGGAATATGCACTTGTTGGGCTCAATTCTCATGCAGCTTTTGTAGATATAAGCAATCCTGTGGCGCCTATTCTTGTAGGAATTCTCCCTACAGCCACCGTTAATAGTTCATGGAGAGATATAAAGGTTTATCAAAATCATGCTTTTATAGTGAGTGAAGCCAATGGCCATGGCATGCAAGTTTTTGACTTGACTCGCTTACGATCTGTTGCCAGCCCTCCTGAAACGTTTAATGCAGATACACATTTTACTGAGTTTGGGAGAGCTCATAATATTTTTATTAACGAAACTTCTGGATATGCCTACGTGGTGGGTACTAATCGTAACGGTCCTTTTTCGGGGGGTGCCTGGTTTATAAATATCCAAAATCCAACCTCACCTGTTTCAGAGGGTGGCTTTGCTGCTGGAGGCTATTCTCACGATGTACAGGTGATTACCTATACAGGGCCCGACAGCGATCATACTGGAAAAGAAATATTAGTAGGCAGTAACGAAAATGAAATTGTAATTGCGGATGTTTCAGACAAAGCGAATCCTACAATTTTATCGACTGTCACCTACTCTAATGTTAGCTACACCCACCAAGGGTGGTTTACAGAAGACTTTAACTATTTTATTGTAGGAGACGAGCTAGATGAAAGAGATTTTGGTAACAATACCAGAACTTTAGTATTTGACTTATCGGATTTAGATAACCCTGTTTATAGCTTTGAGTATTTAGGGCCTACCGCTGCCATAGACCATAACGGCTACCCCTATGGAAATGATTACTTTTTGGCCAATTATCGTGCTGGAGTGCGTGTCCTTGATTTATCTCAAATTGGAAATAACTCTTTAACTGAAATCGGCTATTTTGACACCTACCCCGACAATGATAGTGCAGCATTTGATGGTGTATGGAATGTTTATCCTTTTTTTACGAGTAGAAATATTGTCATTAGTGATATTGATCGTGGATTGTTTATCATTCGAAAAAGCGAATAATCTTTTATGCATAAAGTATCTTTATACCTTCTTTACAGTGTGTGTTTTATAACACTCTCTTTGATGGGTTGTTCGGAAGACAATAACAACTCTACCCCACAAGCACCAGACATTGTAGTCGATTTTATAACCACCTTAGGAGGTTCAAAAAATGAAAGTGCACAAGCCGTGGTAAACACAACAGACGGCGGATATGCCGTTTTAGGACACGCCCAAAGTATGGACGGAGATGTCACTAATAAGTCAAACGAATCTTATGACTATTGGGTGCTAAAATTTGACACAACCAATCAACTACAATGGCAAAAAACCTATGGTGGGAGTGATGACGATAGAGGAACTGATTTAATTCAAACTTCCGATGGTGGTTATGCTGTGATTGGAAAAAGCAAAAGTAATGACCTTGATGTTTCTGAAAATGCAGGCTTTGATGATTTTTGGGTTTCTAAACTAGACAGCAGTGGCTCAATTTCTTGGGAATATACTTTTGGATTTGCAGGAAGCGACACGCCGTATTCAATCATTCAAACCAATGACAACGGATACTTGTTGTCAGGTGTTTTGGATGTCTCAGCTTCTAATGGTCAAGGCGATCGAAATTCAATTGGAAGCCGGCACGCAGGGGGCGATTATTGGGTGATTAAATTAAATGCAAATGGTGTCAAACAATGGAGCAACTATTATGGTGGAAGTTTTACAGACACAGCCTACGATGCCATTCAAACCGAAGATGATGGTTATATAATTATTGGCTCTTCAGATAGTGATGATGTAGATATCTCAAATCCTCGTGGAAGTTACGATTTTTGGGTTATTAAAATCTCTGATACTGGCACTTTGGTTTGGGAAAAATCCTTTGGCGGCAGCGAAATTGATGAAGCGCATGCCATAAGTAAAACAGCAGATGGAAACTATCTAATTGTAGGAGATACTAGAAGTAGTGATTTGGACATCTCTCAAAACAATGGCGCCGCAGATTTATGGGTCATGAAAATAACTCCCGATGGCACTTTGCTTTGGGAAAAAACCTTGGGTGGTAGTAGTTTTGATGTTGGAAGGTCTATTTCAAAAACACAAGACAACGGGTTTTTAATATCTGGAAGTTCACGAAGTACCAATGGAAACCTTACTTCTAATAAAGGACAGAATGATGCATGGGTCGTAAAAATTAATAGCAATGGCAACTTAGAATGGCAAAAAGCCATAGGCGGCAGTGAAGTCGATTTTTTTTATGATGTAGTAGAACTCAACGACCAAACAATTGTGGTGGTTGGAGACTCCAATAGCTCCAATGAAGATATTTCTGAAAACAAAGGGTTTACTGACCTATTAATACTTAAATTAAAATGAACCAATTATATACAATATTAATATTTAGCTTAGTGCTTATATTTGGATGTAGTTCAGATTCAGATGACGTTGTAGCAACTGCAAATATAACGATTGCATTTTCTCATTATTGGGAGGATGTGCCCGTGTCGAACTCTGATTTTAACTCTCTTAATTATACAAATGATCATGGCGAACTATTGAGCATTGAACGCTTACGCTATTTAATTTCAGACGTTGAATTTACTAAAACAGATGGGCAAACCATTTTGATAGAAGGCTACAACTTAGTGGATGTTACCAATCAAACCAACCTGTCTTATACACCTATTGAAAAAATCGAAAAAGGCACTTACAGTAATGTCTCTTTTATATTTGGGTTGGTAAATGAAAAAAATACCGATGGCACTTACAACGATTTGAATGCGGCATCGTGGAATGTGCCCTCTATGCTTGGAGGTGGGTATCACTACATGCAATTAGATGGAAAATTCATAAATAGTAATAATGATGCGCAAGGCTATAATTACCATGCCATCCGAGCAGCTGACAATGCTGGGGCAAATCCAACCTTTCCACAAGACACTTTTTTTAGAGTGGACTTGGGGGTAATTACGATTGAATCTGATGTAGAAATTAGCATCGCGATGCATATTGAAGAATGGTTCAAAAACCCTAATTCATGGGATCTTAATGTGTATAATCAAACGCTTATGCCAAATTCTGCAGCTCAAATTTTGATGTATGAAAATGGACAAAACGTATTTACTTTGGAAGGGATAAACTAGAAAAAATGACACCAAAAACATCTTATTTTTTTATAGTTATGTTTGCTTTGTGTATTACATCTTGCAACAACGATTCCGTGGAGTCTTATGTAAATACACCTACGCCGCGTCCGCTAGAAATTCCTCAATTGTTCCAAGACCTCATCTTAGACCCTGTCATTCCTTCAAATAATCCCCAAACAGAAGAAGGCATCACTCTAGGAAGAAAACTGTTTTTTGATCCCATTTTATCTGCTGATAATACTCAAGCATGTGCAGGTTGTCATAAAACATCCAACGCATTTACTGATGATACCCGCTTTAGTGATGGAATCGACGGCTTGTTTGGGAACCGAAACTCAATGCCTCTTTTTAATTTAGCATGGAATTATGACAACAAATTCTTTTGGGATGGACGCGAGTCTGGACTTGAAAATCAGGCATTTGAACCTGTCACCAATCCCATCGAAATGCACACTACATGGGAAGCGGTTACACAAAAACTACAGCAGCATTCTGAATACCCTGAGCTTTTTAATGCAGCATTTGGCACGGCCACTATTGACTCTGTTTTGGTATCTAAAGCCATCGCTCAGTTTGAGAGAACACTCATTTCGGCGAATTCAAAATTTGACAAATACCTTCAAGGTGACGCTGTCTTAACACCTGAAGAAACAAATGGATTTAATGTTTTTATGGACGAATCAAAAGGCGATTGTTTTCATTGTCATGGGAGCGACAACAATCCACTTTGGACAGATAACAAATTCCACAATAACGGCTTAGACACTACTTTTTCAGACCTTGGTTTTGGGGAGGTAACTGGCGATCCGGCTGATAACGGAAAATTTAGATCCCCATCCCTAAGAAACCTTGCTTTCTCAGCACCTTATATGCATGATGGACGGTTTGAAACAATTGAAGAAGTTATCAATCATTACAGCGAAGGCTTACAAAATTCTCCAACCATTGACCCCTTAATGAAAAAAGTGGACCAAGGTGGTGTACAACTCAGCCTTCAAGAAAAAGCCGATCTAAAGGCATTTCTTTTAAGCCTAACGGACCTAGATTTTATAAATAATCCGAACTTTTCTAACCCATAGGCAAATCCTATAAACGCATCTACTAATATAATGTTAGGATGTATGGAAATCCCCTCTGTATGTTGTATATTTGTGCCCTATTTAGAAAGTATCTACATAAGCATTATGATAAAAGTATCTGAAACAGCAAAAAGTAAAGTCTTGCAATTAATGCAAGATGACGGATTTGACCCTACCAATGACTTTGTTCGAGTTGGGGTTAAAAGTGGGGGGTGTTCAGGGTTATCTTATGACTTAAAATTTGACAAATCTCAGAGTGCAGGCGACAAATTATTTGAAGACAACGGTGTGAAAATCGTGGTTGATACAAAGAGTTTTTTATATCTCATTGGAACAACTTTAGAGTATTCTGGTGGCCTAAACGGTGCAGGATTTGTGTTTAATAACCCCAATGCAAATCGTACTTGTGGGTGTGGAGAATCTTTTTCTTTATAATATAATTTTATTAGTGGTATGAGTAAGTACACCGAAGATGATTTAAGAGAAGAATTAAAAACCAAAGAATACGAATATGGTTTTTATACAGATATAGATTCAGAAACGTTTCCTATTGGTTTGGATGAATCCATTGTGAGAGCCATTTCTAAAAAGAAAGAGGAACCTGAATGGATGACCCAATGGCGTCTGGAAGCTTTTAAGGTTTGGAAAGCTATGGAAGAGCCAGACTGGGCTAATGTAAAATATCAAAAACCCGATTTTCAAGCGATTGCTTATTACTCTGCACCAGCATCAGTAGATCCAAATAAAACCTTGGATGATGTGGATCCGGACTTATTGGCGATGTATAAAAAATTGGGGATATCAATCGATGAGCAGAAAAAAATGAACAATATCGCTATGGATATTGTTGTTGATTCTGTATCTGTTGCGACGACCTTTAAGAAGACACTTGGCGAAAAGGGCATCATTTTTATGAGTATTTCTGAAGCCATTAAAGAACACCCTGAACTCGTCAAAAAATATATTGGAACCGTAGTTCCAACAACCGACAATTATTACGCTGCCTTAAACAGTGCTGTTTTTAGTGATGGTAGTTTTTGCTACATTCCAAAAGGAGTCAAATGTCCAATGGAACTCTCTACATATTTTAGAATTAATCAAGGAGGAACGGGTCAATTTGAACGCACCCTTTTGATTGCAGATGAAGGAAGTTATGTAAGTTATCTTGAGGGCTGTACCGCTCCAAGTAGAGATGAAAATCAATTGCATGCCGCCGTTGTAGAACTGATTGCGATGGACGCTTCTGAAATCAAATACTCAACCGTTCAAAACTGGTACCCTGGAAATACCGAAGGTATTGGAGGTGTTTACAATTTTGTGACCAAACGGGGAATCTGTGAAAAAGACGCAAAAATTTCTTGGACACAAGTTGAAACTGGAAGTGCTGTCACATGGAAATACCCTTCGTGCATCCTTAAAGGGGACAACTCTGTTGGAGAATTTTATTCCATTGCTGTGACCAATAATTATCAGCAAGCAGATACGGGCACCAAAATGATTCATTTGGGGAAAAACACAAAATCAACGATTATTAGCAAGGGGATTTCTGCAGGGAAATCACAAAATAGTTACAGAGGATTGGTTCAAATTGGGTCAAGAGCAGAAAATGCGAGAAACTTTTCTCAATGTGATAGTTTACTGATGGGTAACGAATGTGGTGCACATACATTCCCTTATATTGAAGCTAAAAATAAATCGGCTCAGATTGAGCACGAAGCAACCACAAGTAAAATTGGAGAAGATCAAATATTTTATTGCAATCAGCGAGGAATTGAAACCGAAAAAGCAATTGCATTAATTGTGAATGGATTTAGCAAGGAAGTACTCAATAAACTCCCGATGGAATTTGCTGTGGAAGCTCAAAAACTATTAGAAATAAGCCTTGAAGGCTCAGTTGGATAAAAACTTTTAGTATGAAAAAATTATTAATTTTTGTTTTTGTAATCTCTATTTTAGGGTGTAAAAACAATTCAAAAAATAGCAGTGAAACCACTGATGACACAGAAATCATCACAGGGAATTACATCTTTTTTAAAGATGCCGCTGTCTTACAAAATGACGTCCAAATTTATGGTGTCATTTTAAATGATCTAGCAAAAGAGTTAAATAAAAAAGCAGCACCACTTAAAACCAACGAAACTGACATGGTGAGTGTAGAAGTAAGAGGAATTATCTCTACAAAAGAGAATCCTAAAATTTTATGGGAAAACAAACTAGAAATTGTTGAAATCATTAGTATTTCTACAGCTGAAGAAACAGAGAATATATTAAAACTAGGAACAGAATAACTATGTTAAAAATAACCGATTTACATGCAAACATTGACGGTAAGTCAATTCTTAAAGGCATCAATCTAGAAATAAAACCAGGAGAAGTTCACGCTATTATGGGCCCTAACGGTTCAGGGAAAAGTACCTTGGCTTCTGTCATTGCAGGAAAAGAAGAATACGAAGTTGAAAAAGGAGAAATCACTTTTGAGGGTCAAGATATTGACGAACTTTCTGTTGAAGAACGCGCACACAAAGGTGTCTTTTTATCCTTTCAATACCCTGTTGAAATACCTGGTGTGACAGTGACTAACTTCATGAAAACATCTTTAAACGAAATGCGTAAAGCAAAAGGTTTAGAAGACATGCCGGCAAAAGAAATGCTTCAAATGATCCGTGAAAAATCTGAACTGTTAGAAATTGATCGAAAGTTTTTATCCCGTTCCTTAAACCAAGGGTTTTCTGGGGGTGAGAAAAAACGAAATGAGATTTTTCAAATGGCTATGTTAGATCCAAAATTAGCGATCCTAGATGAAACTGATTCAGGGTTGGATATTGATGCTCTTCGCATTGTAGCCAATGGAGTCAACAAATTAAAAACCAAAGATAATGCCGTAGTTGTTATTACGCATTACCAACGTCTTTTAGATTATATCGTACCCGATTTTGTACACGTACTTCACAATGGAAAAATTGTAAAGTCTGGAACCAAAGAACTAGCCTTTGAGTTGGAAGAAAAAGGATACGACTGGATCAAACAAGAAGCTGAAAATTAAAAGAACGCATTGCCTTTATGGAACTTAAAGAAAAATTAGTATCCTCTTTTATTGCTTTTGAAAATCAGATTTCATTAGACAACACTTTTGTGCACGACATGCGCACAGAAGCCATCAAACGCTTTGAAACTGAAGGCTTCCCTGCCAAGAAAGATGAGGCTTGGAAATATACATCCCTAAAGAAAGTCTTAAAACAAGATTTTAGTGTGTTTGCAAAAAAAGAATTCGCTGTTGAATATAAAGATGTTCAACCTTATTTTATACATGATATTGACAGTTACAAAATTGTATTTGTAGATGGTAAATATGCCTCTCACCTCTCGGAAACCACGCATGAAGGGATTGATATTTGTTTAATGTCAGCAGCCTTAAGTAAACCTAAGTACCAGGTTGTAATTGAGAATTATTTCAACAAAATAGCTGAAAAAGATAGCTTAACATCCTTGAATACTGCATTTTCAAATGAAGGTGCTTATATTCATATCACCAAAAATAAGTTGGTTGAAAAACCAATTCAAATCATTCATTTTTCTACAGGAAGTGAAGTAGCACTTTTACTTCAACCTAGAAATTTAATTGTAGTTGATGAGAATGCACATGTTCAGATTATAGAACGCCATCAAAGCCTTACAGACAATCCAAGCTTGACCAACAGTGTCACCGAAATATTTGCTGCCAAACGCGGAATTGTTGACTATTATAAGGTTCAAAACGACAAAGAAAATGCGTCACTTATCGACAGCACTTTTATAGACCAAGAAAGGGAAAGCCATGTATCGGTCCACACCTTTAGTTTTGGAGGCAAATTGACCCGAAATAATTTGAACTTTTATCAGAACGGGGAATATATTGATTCTACTTTAAATGGTGTCACTATTATTGGAAACAAACAACATGTTGACCACAATACTTTGGTACATCACATTGAACCCAATTGTGAAAGCCATCAAGATTATAAAGGTATTTTTGGCGATAGCTCTATAGGAGTCTTTAATGGAAAAGTACTTGTTAATAAAGAAGCTCAAAAAACAAATGCATTTCAGGCTAATAATAATCTACTTATTAGTGACAAAGCAAGCATCAACACCAAACCTCAATTAGAGATTTTTGCAGATGATGTGAAGTGCTCTCACGGCTGTACCATTGGACAATTGGACGAAAATGCTCTGTTTTATTTACGTGCAAGAGGAATTCCCGAAAAAGAAGCCAAGGCCCTTTTGATGTATGCCTTTGCAAATAACGTTCTGGAAAGTGTAAAGATCCCACAACTTAAAAATAGAATAAACGCCTTAATTGCCGACAAGTTGGGAGTTAATATAGGATTTGATTTATAATGAAGGAGCTAAATTCAAATACCCCTTTTGATGTTGAAAAAATCCGAAAGGATTTTCCAATACTCTCAAGAACTGTCAATGGGAAACCATTAATATATCTTGACAATGCGGCAACATCACAAACTCCACAATATGTCATTGATGTCATTGTCGATTATTATTCTAATTATAATTCCAATATTCATAGAGGGGTTCATAGTCTAAGTCAGGAAGCCACAGACAAATACGAAAATGCTCGCCAAACCATTCAAAAACATGTAAATGCGGCGCAGCTACATGAAATTATTTTTACTTCAGGCACCACACACAGTATTAATTTAGTAGCCAATGGATTTGCAAGTTTTTTAAACGAAAAAGATACTGTTTTGGTCTCAGCACTCGAGCACCACAGCAATATAGTACCTTGGCAAATGCTTTGCGAAAAAACCAAAGCGACCTTAAAAGTCATTCCAATGACTTCGGAAGGCGCCTTGGACATATCTGCTTATGAAGACTTGTTACTTTTAAATCCAAAATTGGTTTTTGTAAACCATATTTCCAATGCCTTAGGAACGATTAATCCTATTAAGGAAATGATACAAAAAGCACATTCTGTAGGAGCTGCAGTGTTGGTTGACGGCGCACAAGCATGTCCACATATCAAACCAGATGTTCAAGATTTAGATGTCGATTTTTATGTAACCTCTGGTCACAAAATGTGCGGTCCTACTGGTGTAGGAATGCTGTACGCAAAAGAATCATGGCTGCATAAATTACCACCATATCAGGGAGGTGGCGAAATGATCGCTGAAGTAACCTTTGAAAAAACAACCTATGCAGATCTGCCTCATAAGTTTGAAGCAGGGACTCCAAACATTTGTGGAGGTATCGCTTTTGGAGCTGCAATTGACTATATGAATTCAATCGGTTTTGAGGTTATTGCTGCTTATGAGAACGAACTTTTAGAGTATGCTACCGAGAAATTAAACACCATTGAAGGCATGCAAATCTATGGTCCGAAAATAGAAAAAACTTCGGTTATTTCCTTTAATATTGAAGGGGTTCATGCTTACGACCTTGGCACTATCGTTGACAAACTTGGGATAGCCATTCGAACTGGTCAACACTGTGCCCAACCCATCATGGATTTCTTTAAAGTTTCTGGGACTGCCAGAGCTTCATTTTGTTTTTACAATACTAAAAAAGAGATAGACACTTTTGTGGAAGGGGTTAAAAAAGCGGCCATGATGTTGCGTTAGTTTAGATTTTAGTATATTTAAAAAAACAATAAATATTAGACACATGAAACTATTTGTCGCCTGTTTTACATTAATTGCCCTAGCTACTAACTGTAATTCAAAAAAAACAGCCCTAAACAACAGCAACGAAAATACTTCACAACAAAGTACGGTGACCATTTCTTACAGTGCGCATACACGTGGATTTTTTCAAGAACTTATTCTAAAACAAAACAGCCTCACGGAATTCAAAGATCACGAAAAAACAAATGCTATTTCGAGTACTTTACACGCAAAAGATTGGGATGAATGTGTAGCGTTATTAGCAAACATTAATCTAAAAACTTTACCGAATTTAAAATCTCCAACAAATTACAGACAGTATGATGGTGCGCCATTCGCCCAATTAACAATCATTCAAAAAGGAGACACGATTCAATCGAGTGGTTTTGATCATAAATATCCTCCTACGGAACTAAAGCCATTGGTAGAACATATATTATCTCTACAAGAAGATTAAAATTCCCATTTAAGAATTGTATTTTTGCATTATGAAAATTGAAACGATACAAGCGGATTTAATAGATGAGTTTTCCATGTTTGACGATTGGATGGACCGCTATGAACACATGATTGATTTAGGGAAATCACTTCCTCTGATTGATTCGAAATTCAAAACTGAAGACAATATTATAAAAGGATGTCAGAGTAAAGTATGGCTTCATGCCGATCTAGAAAATGAAAAAGTCGTGTTTTCTGCTGATAGTGATGCCATTATAACCAAAGGTATTGTTGCTATTTTAATTCGTGTATTTTCGAATCAAAGTCCCAACACAATACTAAATACAACGACGGATTTTATTGACGAAATAGGACTTAAAGAACACTTATCTCCTACCCGAGCTAACGGATTGGTGAGCATGGTTAAAAAAATAAAAATGTATGCACTTGCATACCAAACACAACTAGGATTATGAGTACCGAGAAAATTGATGTAAATGCTTTAGGAGAAAAAATAGTACGTGTAATAAAAACTATTTTTGATCCAGAAATTCCAGTAGATATTTATGAATTAGGACTGATTTACGACGTATTCGTCAACGAAGATTATGAAGTAAAAGTATTGATGACCTTAACCACACCGAACTGTCCTGTTGCGGAAACACTCCCTTTAGAAGTGGAAGAAAAAATTAAATCTTTGGATGCTGTAAAAGATGCAGAAGTCGAAATTACGTTTGACCCACCATGGACTCAAGAATTAATGAGTGAAGAGGCTAAACTAGAACTTGGAATGCTGTAATTATGGCGAGTGGTGAAATTGTAAATCGTGTTGCCAACAGTGCTCTTGTCACAATTGATTTAGAGGATTATTATCCTAAAGGAGCGCGCATTTGTTTTGACATCAAGGATTGGCTATATGAAGGCTTGGTACTTCGTGAAAAAGAATTCAGATCGTTTGTGAACATCCACGATTGGTCGGCTTATAAAGATCAATTCATTGCGTTGCATTGCACCTCTGATGCCATCATTCCTGGCTGGGCTTTTATGTTGATCAGACTGCAACTTTCTGGCATTGCCAAACAAGTTGTTATAGGCGACTTAGAAGCCTTAGAAACAACTTTATATCAAACAATTATTTCTGATTTAGACCTTAATTTCTGTGAAAATAAACCGGTTATTATAAAAGGGTGTTCTAACAAGCCCGTGCCACAAAATGCCTATCTTTTTTTGATTGACAAATTACAACCCATTGCAAAATCCATTATGTATGGAGAAGCTTGTTCATCGGTGCCTTTATTTAAAAAATAAAATAAGGATTCTTTCCTTCACATGTTTCGATAGTGTCCAATTTTATATATTTGTATCTAATTTAAAACCCCAAAATCTACAAACCTATGAAAAAACTTATCTTACTTTTTGCTCTTAGTATTCAACTTCAAAGTCTTTATGCCCAAGAAACTCACGAAACAACTGCCTGGTCTAGAAGCGGAACATTTACATTTTTATTAAACCAATCTGCATTTGAAAACTGGGTCGCCGGAGGTGTCAGTAGTGTTTCTGGAACCGTAGGTATCAACTATGATGCGAACTATCTTAAAGACGATTGGTCTTGGGACAACAAAATCATAGCGTCTTTTGGAATTACAAAAATTAAAGATCAAGACACTCAAAAATCTGATGACCGCTTGGAATGGAATTCAGTCCTCGGAAAAAAAGCATCAGGTTATTGGTATTACTCTGGATTCATTAATTTTAAAACACAGTTTACAGATGATTTAGACAGTGATACGGAAGGGCCAACAAAATTTTTATCTCCTGGATACCTACAAATTGGACCTGGTATGCTTTGGAAAAAAAGCGAAAATTTAAAGGTGAATATCGCACCTACCACGAGCAAATTAATTGTTGTTGATAAAAACCTCACTCTCCCTAACGCAGCTTATTTTGGTGTGGAAGAAGGGAAAAGTACCCGCTTTGAGTTTGGAGCTTCTATAGGCGCCTATTATAAGTTTGATTTGATGAAAAATATTTCAATGGAAAACATTTTGAATCTGTATTCAAATTATTTGGAAGACCCACAAAATGTTGATCTAGATTACACCATGAATTTAGTCATGAATATTAACAAATATATCTCAACCACGCTGGCATATCAAACTATTTATGATGACAACGCTTTTGAAGGCTTACAAACGCGACAAGTGTTTGGATTGGGAGTCAATTATAATTTCTAAGAAAAATCAGCTTTAAAGGGGGCTGAAAACAGCATATCTGTCATGACAAAGCAAGGTCTTTTTAGCCCTTTATTTACTCCATAATTTCTTCATAATCGGGATATAAAAACCGATTGTATGGAAAGCGTTTTACGTGAATTTCTCGAACCGCATCATACACACGTTTTCTGAAATCCTCTAAGTTTTCTTTATTTAGTGCAGAGATGAACAACGAATTTTTACCAATTTTTGACATCCATGTGGACTTCCATTCCTCCAAAGAATAATGAGCTCCGGTACGAACCGCTATCAAATCTGTGTCATCAAAAGGTTCCGCTTCATAAGCATCAATCTTATTAAACACCATAAGTGTTGGCTTGTCCAACGCATTAATTTCTCCTAAAATAAGATTTACAGACGCTATATGATCTTCAAAATTTGGATGTGAAATATCAACAACATGCAGTAATAAATCTGATTCTCGAACCTCATCCAATGTACTCTTAAATGAATCGACCAATTGTGTTGGCAACTTTCTAATAAACCCAACGGTATCACTCATCAAAAAGGGCAAATTTCTGACCACCACTTTTCGAACAGTTGTATCTAGCGTTGCAAATAATTTATTTTCAGCAAACACATCCGACTTGCTAATGACATTCATTAAAGTTGATTTCCCAACATTTGTATAGCCTATAAGAGCCACACGAACCATGGCGCCTCTATTGCTTCGTTGAATAGACATTTGCTTGTCAATTTTTTTAATCTTGGCCTTTAAAAGTGCTATTTTCTCTCTTACAATACGGCGGTCTGTTTCAATTTCCGTTTCTCCAGGTCCACGCATTCCAATCCCCCCTTTTTGACGTTCGAGGTGCGTCCACATTCCTTTTAATCGGGGTAATAAATATTCGCATTGTGCCAATTCAACCTGGGTTCGGGCATAACTTGTTTGTGCACGTTGTGCAAAAATATCTAATATAAGATTGGTACGATCTAAAACTTTACAGTTTAATATTTTACTAATATTTCGTTCTTGAGCGGAAGACAACTCGTCATCAAAAATGGCAGTGCCAACTTTGTGTTCTTCAATATACAGACGCAGCTCCTCCATTTTACCTGTTCCAATAAAGGTTTTGGGGTTGGGCTTGTCCATTTTTTGAGTGAAACGTTTGAGCACTTCCCCACCAGCAGTATAAGTCAAAAATTCAAGCTCCTCCAAGTATTCTTCAGACTTAGTTTCGTCTTGTAATTTTGTAATCACACCTATTAAAACAGCTTTTTCTAAACTGACAACTTTTTTCTCAATCATATAAACGTATTGGTCAAAGGTAAAAATTAATAGCTAGACTGAATCATTCAAAATTTAATTATTTTAAGAGGAATGAAATCTAATTAAATGCGTTTTATCGATTTAATTTGCGTTTTATCGATTTATTAAGATTCTGTTAATTTTTACTTAAAAAAAACAACTAACTTCACTGTCTAACCAATTTAATATTATGAAAAAGATTATTTTAATATTTTTCGCATTTTTTGCGTTCAATTTCCAAATTAATGCACAATCAATAATAAATATAACGACATCTGGTGGCAGTTATCCTACTGAAAAATGGGTAAGTGTCACTACAGAAGCTAATGGCGGAGGCACCCAAGTTTGGGGGCAAGGAGATGGAACTTATGGCAATGGTTCTAGTTTGATTAACGAAGATATTGACCTGCCTGCCGGGACTTACTATGTCAACTGTTATGACAGCTACTCTGATGGTTGGGATGGCACATTAATTTCAGTGACATCTTATGGAGTCCTTTTGGGAAATAATGGAGGAACTTCTCCAAGTGACCCAACCACCAATGACAGCAATGGTTCATGGGAAACTCCTGAAGCCGAGCTCGAAGCCTCATTTCAAATTGTGGTAACAAGTCCTCCATCCTGTTTGACCCCTGCAGATTTAGCATTAACTAGCTCAACACCCAACTCAGCAGACTTAAGTTGGACCGCAGGTGCTACTGAAACTGCCTGGAATATTGAATATGGTGCTGAAGGATTTGCTCAAGGTGCAGGTACTACGGATTCAGCAACAACGACGACTTATAGCCTTACGGGGTTGAGTTCTAATACGAACTATGATTTTTATATACAATCAGATTGTGGAGATTCCACCAGTAGTTGGGTAGGTCCTTTTGAATTTACTACAAATTCTGGTTGTGGAGACACCCTTTTTGATTCTGGAGGGGCTACTGGAGATTACTCAAGTAATGACCTCACAACAGTTACCGTGTATCCTGACAATGCGGGGAATCTTGTCACGTTTACCTTTGTTAATTTTGAAACGGAAGCTAACTATGATTTCCTAACGGTTTATGATGGACCAGACATTACGTCTAACGAATTAGGAAGCTTTTCTGGATCTACCATTCCAGACCCTATCACGTCCTCACATCCAACAGGCGCTTTGACCTTTGTGTTTGATAGTGATGGTTCTGTAAATGATCCTGGATATGAAATTTTAATTTCTTGCTCACCAGCACCTTCTTGTCTTCAAGTAAGTGATTTGGTGGTGTCAACAGCTACGGGAAGTACCGCTGATATATCTTGGACTGCAAATAATGGAGAAACTGCTTGGGAGTATGTAATACAAGCTCAAGGCACGGGTGAGCCAACCACTGCAGGAGTTGCAATCACAACAAACCCTTATACAATTACCGATTTAGTTTCTTCAACAAATTATGAAGTGTTTGTAAGAGCTATTTGTGATGGTACAGACCCAAGTCCTTGGAGAGGCCCAGTTAACTTTACTACATCCTATCTTTGTGGAGACACAATGTTTGATTCTGGTGGAGCTACGGGAGATTACTCCAGTAATGACCTCACAACAGTTACCGTGTATCCTGACGATGCGGGGAATCTTGTCACGTTTACCTTTCTTAATTTTGAAACGGAAGCTAACTATGATTTCCTAACGGTTTATAATGGACCAGATATTGAATCAACAGAAGTAGGAAGCTTTTCTGGATCTACCATTCCAGACCCTATTTCTTCGACACATCCAACAGGCGCTTTAACTTTTGTGTTTGACAGTGATGGTTCTGTAAATGACCCAGGATATGAAATTTTAATCTCTTGCTCACCAGCACCTACTTGTCTTCAAGTGAGTGATTTGACCGCTACTAATACGACAATAAATTCAGTAGAGTTAGGCTGGTCAGCTTACAACTCTGAAGTTTTGTGGAATATAGAGTATGGTCCTGCTGGATTTACGCAAGAAACAGGAACAACCATTGTAGCAAATTCAAATCCTTTTACATTAACTGGATTAGACAACAACGCCACTTATGATTTTTATGTACAAGCCGACTGTGGAGATGGAGATACGAGTGCATGGGTAGGGCCTTTGAGCTTTACAACACTTCCAGTACCCTTTACGATGCCGGGATGTTTTGATTTTGAAGATGGAATCTTAGGAGCTAATGCAGCCTTATCATCAGATATTTATTCGGATGCTAGCATAGACGCTGGAGCTGCGGCATTCGCTTCAGATTTTGGAATCCTTCTTACTGGTGGTGATAGTGGTACTGGATGGTCTGGTGGTTCTACCTCTACTACAGAAACTGAAGCTTGGGTTGATAACGTTACACACCAATCGGCAGTGAGTATGACTGTAGATGCAATCGCTGAAACCATTGTTGTTTTGACTTTTGACTTAAAACAAACTTACAGCTACGGGGCTACCTACTCAAACTTTAGAGTAACGGTCAATGGTGCCCAAATTGGAGCCACTCTAAGACCAACAACTGCTGATGCGGATCCTTTTGTAAATCAATACTACGATTTAAGTGCCTTTGCAGGCACAAGTTTTGATTTAAGACTTGAGCACAGTGGAAAATATAACGCAGCTTACTCGTCGCCTGGCGATCAATCTCTGATTGACAATATCTGTATTACCGCTCCAACTTGTACGCAGCCTGGAGCAGCAATAGCAGAAGCTATTACTACTTCAAGCGCCACTATTAACTGGACAGCAGGTGCAGCTGAAACCTCTTGGAATATTGAATATGGTACTGCTGGATTTACACAAGGAACAGGAGTTACAGATACGACTACGGCAACAACTTATGACTTAAGTGGACTAGAATCCAATACAACCTATCATTTTTATGTACAAGCAGATTGTGGTACAACAACAAGTGATTGGGTAGGTCCTCTAGTCTTCACTACGGCCCCTGGTTGTGGCGATGTACTTTTTGATTCTGGAGGTGCGACTGGAAATTATGCGAATAATGAATCAATAACGGTTACTATATTTCCTGAAACTGCAGGAGATCTAGTCACGTTTACCTTCCTAAATTTTGATATCGAAGCAGGATGGGATTTCTTTACTGTTTACAATGGACCAGACACATCCTCAGAAGAATTAGGAACGTTTAGTGGAGCAACTATTCCGGACCCAATTTCATCTACAGATGCGACTGGCGCCTTGACCTTTTTATTTACCAGTGATGGTTTTGTGAATGATCCGGGATATGAAATTTCAATCTCTTGTGCACCTGCTCCGAGTTGTTATCCTCCTACTGGACTGACGATTTCTAACATTTCTGGAAGTACAGCTGATTTTGATTGGACTGCAGGAACCGGAAATAGCACTTGGGAATATGTACTAGTTCCAACAGGTGATCCTGCCCCAACTGGAAATGGGACTGCTGCAACAGTGACGTCAACACAATTTACAGGGCTGGACTTTGAAACTACCTATGATGCCTATGTACGTGCAGATTGTGGTACTGAAGATGGTTTTTCTACATGGGTTGGCCCTGTGACCTTTACAACTACACAACAAACAAATTATACTGTGGACTGTGCATCGGGAGCACCTGTTAACATAAACTATTGTTATACAAGAAATGAAACCATGTTTTGGGTATTCACCTCTACAACTGGCTATCCTTTAACAATAACTTTTAATGCGGGTACTATAGAAGGGTTTTATGATGACATTACTATATACGACGGACTTGATAACTCAGGGACAGTGTTGTTTAACAACAATACCAACGATTTGGATGATTTAGAAGGTCTGGTTATTGAATCGACCTCAACATCCATGTATATAGAAGTAGAGTCCGATGGAAGTGGCAATTGTGATGGAAGTACTTTCTACACCCCTTGGGATTTTGATGTTAGTTGTAAATCTTGTATTACTCAAACAGTTGATTTTGCTGTCTTAGGGGACTGTGCAGTAAGTCAAGATTTTTATATTGATGTGGATGTTTCTGATTTAGGGACTGCAACATCGGTAGTTATTTCAGATAACTTGGCAAGTGCAGAACAGACGGTGACTAGCACGGGTGTGGTTACATTTGGACCGTACACTGCAGGAGTTAATGTTTTAATCTCTGCCATAAACAACGATGATAACTCTTGTGTGGTCAATAGTGGAGCCTTAACCTTTTTGTGTCCACCACCTCCAAACGAGTGTTCTATTATATATGCTGGAGAAGACACTACATTTTGTGAAGGAACTAGCACTAGCCTAACAGCTACTTACCATCTTTTAGGACAAGACACTTCATCTTATGAAGTTAATTTACAACAAGGCTGTCCAATGCCAGTACTGACTGGTGGAACACCAACAAGTTTGGATATTGACGATACATGGTCTGACATTATTGACCTAGGATTTGAGTTTTGTTTCTTTGGAGAAACTTACGATCAAATTTTAATAGGATCAAACGGAGTACTCTCTTTTGAATTAGAAAATGCAGGGGGCGGAAATGGCTATGCTTTAAACAGTGCTGACACTTTACCCAACAATTCAAATTCGACCTTATCAGAAGCAAACATATTTGGAGTTGGACATGATATTGATCCTTCTGTTTGTGGAGATATCAATTATGTCGTATTGGGTGCAACACCATCTCGACAATTTGTAGTCAACTATTCGGAAGTCTGTCATTTTGGCTCTGCTTGTAATGATAACAAATCTAGTTCACAAATTATTCTTTATGAATCTTCTAACGCAATTGATGTAAATATTTACGACAAACCAACTTGTACCTCTTGGAATAGTGGGAATGCTGTTGTTGGAGTTCAGAACGTACCAGGAACAGTAGCGTTTACTCCTCCAGAAAGAAACACAAGTGTTTGGGATGCAACAGATGAATTTTGGAGGTTTACACCTTCCTTAGGTGACCCTGATTTCACAATTGAATGGTTTGACGGAGAAACGTCTATAGGAACTGGTGAAACCGTAACGGTAGCACCAACAGAAACAACTGTATATACCGCAGCAATTACTTATAGCCTTTGTATTGGTGGCACAGCTACCATAACAGATGATGTAGAAGTCGGTATTAATCCAAGTCCAGAACCTGTTCCAACTGAAAGCACCGTTTTTCGTTGTTCAGATGTAGACAGTGTTTTGGAAGTAACTGTTTCTAATTCAGATGTTTTAGATACGATGACGTATTATTGGACCTATGATGGTGTTGATGTACAAGCAGGCTCTGACAATACTTATTTAGTCCCTGCTGGTTCAGATCAAATTGGCGAATATCTTGTCACTGTAATTGATGAAAGAGACTGTTTTGGTGAAACTACCATTACTTTGGTCGCTGGCGAGACACCTCAACTTGAAGATGATACTGTTTTCAGAAAATGTATGAACGAGGATGTAGAACTTTCAGTAAACGTTCTAAATGCAGATCTTTTAGGAAGTGATCTTGAATATATTTGGTATATTGGTGGAACAGAAGTTCAATCAGGTCCAGATTATTCATATACACATACTGCAGGACAAGCACTAGGATTTGTGGAAGTTGTAGTTATGGACCTAGTGACGACGTGTGAAGCATCGACACTAATTGAAGTCGCTAGCTATATGAATGCTAATTGTGTGGATATCCCGCAAGGACTTTCTCCAAATGGCGATGGTGTTAATGACTGTCTTATGTTAGATCACTTGGAAGCATCTGATAATATTATCAAGGCTGAAATATATAACAGATACGGAGTGAAGGTGTTTGAATTGAATGATTACACAAACCAATGGTGTGGACAAGATGCGAGTTCTGGAAATTCAGACTCTAACAACTTATTACCTGTTGGAACTTATTTCTATGTGATTCAATTTGGTTCTGGAAGAGCACCAACAACAAGCTGGATATACCTAAATTACTAACCAATATAACAACAAACAATAATGAAAAATTTAGTAATAATTTTATTTACAATACTGTGTGCATTTCAAGTGAATGCACAGCAGGATCCACAGTACACGCAGTATATGTATAATATGAATATCATCAATCCAGCTTATACAGGATCAACAGAAGGCTTAGCAGTTGGAGCGTTGTATCGTAGCCAATGGGTTGGACTCGATGGAGGACCAGAAACTTTTACTTTCAACATCCACTCTCCTGTTGGGAAAAATGTTGGTTTAGGGATGTCTATCATATCAGATCAAATTGGCCCTGTAAAGGAAACCAATGCATATGTAGATTTCTCTTATACGATTCCAGTAGGAACCGTTACCAAATTAGCCTTTGGTGTGAAAGGAGGATTTACCTTTCATGATATAGGAATTGCAGAAAGTCAAATTACCCTCGTTGACCAAGGAGATCCATTTTTTGCAAATGCAATCAACGAAACAACTCCTAATGTTGGAGCAGGCGTGTATTTTTACAAGCCAAGTAAATACTATATTTCTCTGTCGATCCCAAACATTCTGAATGGCGTTCATTTAGATGCTAATGGAACAAAGATTGGTTCGGAATCGGAACACTTTTTTGCAGCAGCAGGGTATGTGTTTGATCTTTCAGAAAACTTTAAATTAAAGCCACATACACTTATAAAATATGCATTTGATGCTCCTATGAGTTATGATATCAATGCAAATGTATTTATGTTTGATCTTGTAGAAGTTGGTGTGGGCTATCGATTAGAAGACTCCTTTAGTGGTATGATTAATTTTCAGGTCGCAAACAATCTTAGAATTGGATATGCATATGATGCCATTCAATCGGATTTGAATATTGTTACCAGTTCATCTCATGAAATCTTTATTAATTTTGACCTTAATTTTTCAACCAAAGTTTCAAGATCTCCACGTTATTTCTAATCTAAGTTAATAATTACATTATGAAAAATATTATATCAATTTTTATTATCACCTTAATGAGTAGTTTTTGCTTAACTGCTCAAAGTAATGCCACAAAAAAAGCAGATAAGCATTTCAACAAATTTCAATTTGTAGAAGCAGCTGAAGACTACTTAAAATTAGCAACTGACGGAGACGCAGATGCTTATGTATATGGCCAACTTGCCGAATGCTACTACAATGTATTCAAAACTGTTGAAGCTGAAAAGTGGTATGCCAAAGCATTGGAAACTTCTTCAAACCCTGAAATGATTTACAACTACTCTCAGATGCTAAAAGCAAATGGAAAGTATGAAGAATCAAACAATCAGCTAGAAAGATTCGCTTCCATGCGTCCAGCAGATCACAGAGCTACTGCATTTAGAGCCAACCCTAATTATTTGCCTAAAATTTTAGACAGAGGTAAAAAATTTAATGTTCAAAATTTACCGATCAACTCTGAGGTTTCAGATTTTGGGGGCACCCTTCAAGATGGAAAGCTGTACATCACTTCGGCCAGAAACAGCAACCGTAGAACGTACGGATGGAATGAAGAACCTTTTTTAGATATCTATACCGCATCTGTGGATAGTGAAGGTGCATTTCAAACGCCTGCGATTATCGAAGAAAATATAAACACAAAATATCACGAAGGAACTGTAAGCTTTTCTCCAGATGGAAATACAATGTATTTTTCTCGTGAGAGTTATTACGAAAAAGTTTTTGAAAGAGATTCTTTGACAAAATACAAAATCAGTGTTTTACATCTATTTAAGAGTGTCAAGCAAGAAGGCCAATGGTCGGAAGCAGAATCATTGTCTTTAAATGGAAACAGCTATTCTGTGAAAAACCCATCCGTCAGTGCAGATGGAAGTACCTTGTATTTTGCTTCAGACAAAACAGGTGGTTTTGGACAATTTGATATTTACAGTGCTCCTATTGATGCAGACGGATCTGTTGGAGAAGCTACAAATATGGGACAAAAACTAAATACGGAGGGACAAGAAATGTTTCCGTTTATCAGTTCAAGTAATACGCTCTATTTTTCATCAAATGGCCACTTAGGGCTTGGAGGAATGGATGTGTTTTTTGCGAAGGTAGTGGATGGAAAAGTAGGTCCTGTACGAAATATAGGAATCCCCGTGAATGGAAATGCTGACGATTTTGCATTTAGCATGAATGAAGAAACCGAAGAAGGTTTTGTCTCTTCAAACAGAGAAGGCGGAAAAGGAAGCGATGATATCTATGCCATCAAAAAACTACAACCGATTTGTGATGTGTTAATGACCGTTACGGTAAAAGACAGCGAAACTGGCTTGGTTTTAGAAGGTGCATCAGTGGACATCAAAGATGCTGAAGGGACTGTTTTTGGAACGAAAGTATCAAACGCACAAGGCGTTGTTGAATACATCATTGAATGTGATGTGAACACTCTAATAACGGGTACTAAAGCAGATTACGAAAGCGGTATGGCTACCGTAGAAGGAACTAGTGAAGAAGAAGTTTCTGTAGAAGTTATCCTCACTCCTATTGAGGATATTATTCTTGCAAACAAAGTCCTCTTAAATCCTATTTACTTTGATTTTGATAAATCGAACATTACAGCACAAGCGGCTTTTGAATTGGATAAATTAGTACAATTAATGACTAAATACGAATCGATTGTAATCAGTGCAGAGTCGCATACCGATTCTCGTGGATCGGCTTCTTATAACTTATCCCTGTCGGACAGACGTGCCAAAACAACGGCACAGTATGTGATTTCTAAAGGAATTGATGCCAGTAGAATTACAGGATCAGGTAAAGGAGAAACGATGCCAAATGTTGATTGTGGCAGCAAGTGTACAGAAGATGAACACCAACTAAACAGACGTTCTGAATTCTTTATCTTGGAAGGAAATCCAAATGATGAGTAAATTCTAAAACACTTTTTTATATATAAACAGCCTCGCATTTGCGGGGCTTTTTTATTTAAACCGCTTTATAAAACAAAACGGATAAAGCAATAATAGCGATGGGCAAAGCGATAAGAATAAACAGTGAATAGCCCAAGTCTTTTTTGTTGGACAGTTTAGCGTTTAAGACACGGCGTTTGCGTCCGCTGTAATTCACCCAGTTTTTAAAGTGAATAAACACGGCTGTCAAAACAAAGACAATCCATGTATTGGAACTGGACATGACCACAACCTTCATTTGTTCTAAAAACTTAATGAAGAAGACCCCGCCTAGAAACAAAAGCGCGATTTGTAACACCGAAGTATAGAACAATGCTATGGTGTTCGCTTTTTGTTTGTAACGACCTTTAAAACGGTTAAAAACGGTTAGATAGAGTTGATTGAAAAAGTTCATATATGGTGTAAAAAAAAAGCCGTTATAAATAACGGCTTTTTAAATGGGTTATAATAAATTATGGTACAAAAACTTTTACATTATCTACCTCATATGTTGCTGAAGAAGACCCTGTACACGTATATTTGAACGCTACAAAAAGATTTTCGCCAGCGGCAGCAGATACATCAATATTTCCTGAATCTGTCCAACTCCAGCTACCCGTAGAAAGTGTAACGGATAACGGAACCCAGCTTCCACTATCATTAGGATCTCCTCCTAAATAGTCTGTACACATATAAACTTCTAATACATTTCCTGTATAGTTTTTTGCGGTTTGAAAAGTAAGAACTGCAGAAGAAACTGCAGATAAGTCAATTGCAGGTGTAATTAACCAGTCCTCATTTTCACTAGTTGAACCACTGCTGTATCCAGACATTGCTGCGCAATACCCTGGGTTACCGTAAGAATTAGGAGACCAAACTTGAGATCCTGTAACACTAAATGCAGTCCATGTTGTAAAGTTAGTTTCAAAATATTCTTCGAATAACGGATCACATCTGTCACCGTCAAAAGAAATATCTTCCGTATCTCTAATAAATAATTGATAATCTGAATTGTACTTACTAAATATCCCTGAAATAGAGCCCTTTCCTACTGGAAAAAGTTCTTTACTAAAACTAGAATAACCACTATTTCTTAAGATTGTGTAAGAATCATCAACACAATTTTTAAGAGATCTGTTTACATTGTAGGTATCATATGCATTCGCATAAGGGAGACCAACTTCTGCTCCGCTTAACTGCATATCCTCTAACTGTATTAATGTATTGATTAGTACATCAGAATATTGCGCTGGTGTAATGATTTTTGGAACAATTGTAGCAATCTCTTCAGATCGTACAATATAGTCTTGGTAATTCGTTGCAGAGATTCTCTCTACACCAGTCCCTGAAATTGTACCAATTTGTAACACTCCATTAGACTCCGTCATTCCAAGTCCAGATAGCTTTACATATACCTTTCTTCCTGGCTTATAAAAAGAAAATAGTGATACTGCATCAATATCAATTTTAATTCCTGCCGTAGGGTTCTCAGGAGCATCCTGTAATATTAGTGTTTTATAAAAATTTCCAGCTTCATCATTGGAAATTACATAACCTTCCATAATCAGGTTTCCACCGTTACTAGCCTCTGAAAATTCAACTAAAGAGCCTGTGTACATAGATTTCACTAAACCAATAGTCGTATTTGGAACTAATTCAACATTCGTTACAACAACAGATGGAATTTCATAATCGTCATCTTGAACACAAGAAGAGATCATAATAGCAGCAGTAAACACTACTAAATAAGATAAAAATTTGTTTGCTTTCATAATTTAATATATTAATTTTTTATTTTAGAATCTTAAGTTTAAGTTTAAAAAGTAAGTAGTCCCTCTACCATACCAGTATTTAGATCCAAAAACACGTTTGTCATTACTAACGTCTTGTTTTAGATTGCGATAATTGGCGTTACGTCCTTGTTCGTAACCACCCGTTTTGAATTTCTTGTTAAGAATGTTGTTTAAACTTACAAACAAGCTTATGTACTTGTCGCCAACTTTCCAAGATTTTCCCCCTACAGCATTCCATACCATATAAGAATCAAATTTTTCTTGTTTTAAAAGTTCGCGTGCAAGGGCTGGGTCATAATCATTAAATGGTAAACCATCTTGATCTTGATAAAAATTACTTGTACGCGTTAAGGGAGATACATCTACATAGGCATTAGACATAAAGTTTGCCGTGGTACCAAACCACCAGTAATTAGGGTCGCGGTATTCAAACCCTAAAGAGAAAGCTTGTTGTGGGCCACCAGCAATTTTATAATCTTTTAAAGAGGCTTCTCCAGCATCTATATAGTCAGGATTGTTACCGTCGATAGGCATGGTTTCGTTAGCAAAATCACTTGACCTTAAAGTCACATTAGGATTATTATCATACGTATATTGACCAATAGAAGCAACTCCGGTTAATTTAATGGTTGGGGTCACTTGAGCTTCAATACCAAATTCAATTCCTAAATGTTTCTTATCAATGTCTTGAAGAATTTCCTGAACAAAAGCGGTGTTGTCTCCACCAATTCCATCAGCATAGTAAAATGACACTTCATTTGCATCTTGCATTTTCGTGAAATACCCAGTCAATCTAGCTTTAACGATTGGAGATCTGTAAACATAGTTCAAATCAAAAGAAGTAATTTTTTCTTCAGTAATATCAAAATTTGAATTATCTCCTACAATCGCATGATTTTCTCTAGAGTTCGTGTAGGTGTTTCTAAGCGTTGGAGCCTTTGTTAAATAACCTGCATTGGCTACTAATAAATGCTTTCCAGAAAACTTATACGTAAAACCTCCTTTAGCTCCAATACCACTAAAGGTGACTTTTTTTCCTTTTCCATAAGAATCCTCCGAATAAACTTCGTTTTTATATAAGCCTTCTCTTTGGTGAGATGTTTTAGTGTAACTAAGAGCCGTGAAAAAGTCAATTTTATTATATTTAAATTGAGCTTGTACAAAACTACTCATGCTCGTAGATTCTATGTTATAATTATATCTGAACTTGTCACCTACGCCAACAACTTGATTTGGATTTAGAGTGTTAAATTGATTTCCTCCAAATGAGTCTACATTTAGGTATCCTTGACCTCCTAACAAGTCTAATATTTCTCCGAAGTTTTCAGATCTAAATTGCTTGTAGTTAACAGCAGCATTCAAGGTTACATGTTCAGAGACTTCTGAATTAAAAATGGTGTTAACAGTCAATTGAGTGTCGTCACTACGATCCTCATACAATGCATAAGATGATAATCCACCTTCGTTTTCTCTATTTGCTTGATAAAGTGATCCCCAATCAATTTGCCCATTGCTTAGAAATTCTTGTTCTCTAAGATATGCTTCAGCAGGATTTGGACCCGCTGCCTCAGTTAACCAATAACTTGGTAGTTTTTGGTAATATGTAGGGCTTGGGTTTGTTCCTCCACCGATAATAATATTGTCATTATTCAATCGAGTCCCTCCATAGTCCAAACGGCTATTTCCGAGTTCTCCAAATTGGTAAGCAACATTGGTATTTAAACTTGTTTTTTCGTTAAAATCCCAATAATGGTTCAACATTAAAACAGGCTCTGCAATACGCTTGACACGCGAATTACGCTTTTCACCATCTTGGTAGCCCCAATATTCGTTGTACTTAATATCTTTTAAATCATATACTTCTTGCGTATTTGGAGATGATTTTCCACGCTTGTTTGGAGTATAAAACCCCGTAAAGTTTAAGCTGTGGTTGTCATTAATTTTCTTTTCAACAGAAACAAAAAATGAGTTCGCATCATAAAACGTTCCGTCTTGAAAGCCTTCATTACCCCAACGTCTTCCTAAAGAAAATGCATAAGACCAGCCACCTTTCACGACTCCAGAAGCATGGGTTGCCATAACTCTGTTGGTATAACTTCTGTTAGAAGATGAGTACGTAACACGAGAGCCGCTTCGGTATTCAGAAGCTCTTAAGTTAATGTTGGTGGTTCCTAGAATACCTCCAAAATTATAAGAGGACGGAGCTAAACCAGTGGTTAACTCTTGATTTCTAAGAACGTCGTTTAAACCTCCCCAGTTACTCCACTGTGGTCTGCCATTATATACTTTGTTCATTTCGATTCCGTTCATCAACACATTTCCGTTATCGGAATTGAGTCCACGAACTCTAAAAAACGAAGAACTGAATTCAAAGGCCGCAGCTCGTTGAAATACATCTTGTGAAGACGATAACAATCCAGAGATGTTATCTGCACCACTCGTGTCATCACTTAGTTCATCATCTGATAGTGTAATGGTAAACAAATCGTCGTCAGAATCATCTATAGACATCATCATATCTTGAATGCTTAAAGTCTTTCCTTCATTCACAACAATTGGATAGCGCGCGATTCTATAACCGTCTTTTGTCAAGGTCAATACTTGCTCTCCTAATGGAACATCGGAAGAAAACATAAACACCCCTAAGGCATCTGTTTGTGTGCTTAGTAACAGTCCTTCAAAGGAAACAGTAACTTCAGCCAAAGCTTGGTTAGAAGTTAAATCCTTCACACTTCCCTCAACAACAGTTTGTTGTGCAAAAGAGGTACAGAACGTTAGTAAACCGATCAAAAAAATAATACTATTTTTTTTCATTTTGGTTTTTGAATTTGTTTGTTAATAATTGTTTCACAAATTTACATTATTGATTTTAAAATTTATACTTTTGGGTGAAGTAATTATACACAACATTTTATGACACACGTATCTTATCTGAGGAATATTAAAATTTATTTTTTTACATTTTTTGTAGCTGCATTGTTTAGCATTTCTGCGGAAGCACAAAACAAACGGAAGTTTAAAGTGCATACCATTGCATTTTATAATGTAGAAAACCTATTTGATACCATCAATGACCCCAATAAATTTGACGAGAGAAGCCCAATCATGGAGCTAAAGTTTAACCGTCAAGAGGTGTATAACAAGAAGGTGAAGAACATGGCCCGTGTAATTTCTCAAATTGGTGCTGACGTTTCAAAAAACACGCCCGCCATTATTGGAATCTGTGAAGTAGAAAACCGAAATGTTGTTGAAGACTTAGCAAACGACCCAACTTTAATATCTAAAGATTATGGGATTGTACATTTTGAATCCCCAGACGAACGAAGTATTGATGTGGCTCTAATGTATCAAAAAGCATTGTTTGTTCCTGTAAGTACTAGCGCACATGAATTAAAGCTATATGATGAAAAGAGAGGTAAACCCGATCACACAAGAGATCAATTGTTGGTGAGTGGTTATTTAGAAGGCGATCTGATTCATGTAATTGTAAATCACTGGCCATCCCGAAGTGGTGGTGAAGCCAAAAGTCGTTCGAAACGTGTGGCAGCCGCTACCCTTAACAAGCGTTTGATTGACTCTTTACAAGCGAATGATCCGTATGCAAAAATATTCACAATGGGCGATTTTAATGACAACCCTACAAACGCAAGTTTCAAGAAAGTACTCAAGTCCAAAAAGAACAAAGAATCGGTTGGACTCAAAGGATTGTACAATCCAATGGAAGGCTTTTTTAAGGCAGGCTTAGGGTCCAATGCCTACAGAGACGCCTGGAGTTTGTTTGATCAAATTTTAGTGACGCAGCCTTTACTAGAAGAAGATTTTTCTTCCTTTAGATTTTATAAGGCGGGCATCTTTAACAAGCAATTCCTAATAAGCAAAAAAGGACGTTATAAAGGGTATCCGTTTAGAAGCTTTTCGTATGGAGGGTTTACAGGAGGCTACAGCGATCACTTTCCAGTATATGTACACGTTATCAAGGAAGTGGAGTAAATCTATTTTCCTATATTCATAAAAAAAGCAGCCAATAGGCTGCTTTTTTTATAGGTGTTAGTTTGGCCAAACATTCCATGGAATTCTAGATAAAATCAAAATTAAGGCGATGGTATAAAAAATCGCGATGGTTTTGTATTTAGGTCCCGAGATTAATTTTTTCTTATGCTTGGAGTAGCCTATGGTAATCAAGGCAACGGCTAAAATATTAATGGTTGGATGTTCTACAAGATACAAGCGTATATTCGAATTCTTCATAACCTCTCCTACCCCTAAGTCACTCCACAAACCAAAACGCTCAGAAGTAAAGTATAATAACAGTCCAATAAGCAATTGAATGTGAGAAACAATCAATGTAAATAGTGAGACTCGAAATGCTTTTGCATCATAGTCTTTTTTTCCAAAGTAACCTGTAAGAGATTTAAAGACCGCCAATAGAAGTACCAGAAGTACTAAATAAGCCCAATAGGAATGTATTATTTTTATCATGGTATATGGTTTATAAGTTTCTACAAAAGTACAAGAATTTTAGGCATAAAAAAACCCTCACTAAGTGAGGGTTTTAATTGTATTTTATTTGGATTTAGTTTTGAATCCAAACACCCGCTTCTTTGATAAGAGAGCGATCTTCAGTTCCACTAGAACCGTCATAAATATTATAGGTTGTAATGTATTTTTGACCGTCCGCAGCAGATGGGTCTAAGTTATCTAACATAACACCCATTGCAGTGAACATCATTTCATCACTCCAACTAGAACCTCCGCCTGTTCTATTAAAGTTACCGTAGTTATCTAAGTTACCTGCAGCATCTTCAAAACCTGCTGTAGTTAAAAGCGTGCTCGCTACTACATCATAATCTGAATCTACCAACGTGTATCTAATAGTATTATCTGGTACCCATTGCGTTCCGTCATGACCAAACTGAAGAGATGTAGAAATGGTTGACTGGTGTGCCATCCATGCGCCATCCGTAAAAGTGTAAAGGTTTCCTCTTACTTGTGCTCCACTTGAACTTGAGTAATAAGCGTACGTTACAATTAGCTCTTCTTCTTCTTGTCCGTAAGGGAAGTTGATGGCTAAAAATGCAGGAAGATAACTATTTGGAGAAACAGAACTTGAGAAATTGTCAAATCTCCCTGGCTCTCCAGAACCTTCGCCCATAGAATCAAAATCCGCTGAACTTAAATAGTATACATTTTCTGCTAATTCCCAAGCACCACCAGAATACATATAATACGTTCCGTAACTTACAGCATCACCAGAAATTCCAATTGCTTTTACAGCAAAGTCTTGAACTCTCCACCTTGGAGAATCTGAATCTGTAGAGCTGTATTTAAGAGCGATATGAATAGTTTCTCCATCATAAGCAGAAAAATCAAAATCTTCAGATGTAGTCATACTACCGTAGATTGTTTTATCAAAACTCAATGCAGTCCATGTTGCTGATGCAACATCTCCACCCTCTATGTAATCGGTTGCAATTAAAATATCAATTAAACTCTCATCACCCAGAAAATCAATTTCTTGTGTAATCTGGAATAATAAATCAGACCCGTCTGATAAATCTACTTCTGGCGAAATCAACCATTCTTCATTCGCCTGAGCGCCTGAAGAAAAACCAGATCCTTGAACATTACTTGATCCTGTTGTCCAAGCGTCAAGAGATCCAGAAGCATCAATAAGTTCGAAATCATCAAAATTTGCTGGGAATGATGCTTGGTATAAATTTGTTAGACCAACATCTGGTGTGTCAATGTATTGGTCGTATTCAACCAAAAGAATTTGTCCTTCAGTCGCATCCATGATTTGTGCATCAAGAACGGCAGGAATTTCATCATTAGGATCTACATTTGGATAGAAACCAAAGGCATTACTTCCAGTTGCAGCGTAATCCGCATTTGAGAATTCATAAGAATCCGCGTACGTGTAATCACTTACACCATCCGCTGAACCTACATAAAGCTCATAGTTTACTGTTACCGAAGATCCATTGCCCCAATACTGAAAGGGAGCGATCGTTTGTAAGTAAGGTGCGATCATTGTTTTAGCATCATCAACCGATGAAAAAGAACCGAAACCTAATTCTAAAGCTTCATAATCTTCGTCTGTAAAGGTATATGTTGCGTCCCCTACGATAGGGTTGTCTTGTGCATCAATCTCTGCATTGATGTCTTCATTCGGGGCACATGCTGTAAACACGAACGCCGAAAGTGTCAATAAATAAATTATTTTTTTCATTTTCTTATTTTTTAGAAATTAATTTTTAATCCAAGACTGAATGTTCTTCCTGCTCCGTAATAAACCCCAGCTGTTTGAGCTGTTGAGCCAGTACCATCACGCGCATCTGAAATATATTCCGTATTCAAAACATTGTTCATTCTCGCTGATAATGATGCGTCAAACTGACCAAAACTAAATCCGTGGTTTAAGCCCATATCCAATAAACCATAAGCTGGTAATTCCCATGAATCTGATCTGTTAGTTTCATCATTTCTGTCGGTAATTCTGTAACTTGCATATAAGTCTCCCGCATAGTTATAATCAATATAAAGTGATGTTTTTTCCATCAACTTAAATTTAGATCCCAAAGCAAAAGTTGTTTGTGCAGCATCAGATACTTTTAAATCTTTTGCAAATACATTGATCGACTCAATAAGTTGTCCACCTTCATCAAATAAACTACCACTAGCATCATTTTTCCAATTCCAGTTTCCTAAAGAAGCCATCCCTGTCAACGTAATTGCATCTGTAGCTTTATAAACAAAATCAACCTCTACACCTGTATGTAAAGCATCAAGGCCAGCGATGTTGTAGTTGATACGTTCTCCTTGATTGTCTGGATCAAAGACGCTTCCAGTTAAAGATTTATCAATCCAAGTTGTGTAATACACATTCACATTTGCTGAAAATTTATCTCCTCTAACTCCATATCCTAGTTCTGCACTGAATACTTTTTCGTTTAATGCTTCTTCATTGAATTTCGTTGAACTGTCACTTTGGAAAACATTTCCGTCTAAGAAAGGTGCTTTTGAAAAGTATCCAATATTCACAAACACATTGTTTGTGTCATCGATGTTGTAGTTTGCACCCCCTTTAACACTGTATCCAAGGAAATCAACTTTATCTGATTCACGTGCTGGATCGGTAGGAGCATAATACATAAATTCTTCTTTACTGTATGTGGTATTAGATACCGCAGTTGCAACGAAGATTGATAAATCAGTACTTGGCGAGTATTCTGCTTGTGCAAAAAGACCGCCTCTCACTACTTTACCGTCATAATCTTTATTAAAACGATCGCCCACTTTTAAAGCTTGTCCAAACGTGTTTTCATCATCACTTTCGTTGATATAAAACTGACCTCCTAAAAGATCTGCAACTTCATACCAGTGAGACCCTACATAGTAACGTGCATCAATACCACCTGAAAGTACTAAATCATCAGAAAGGTTTGTTTTTAACGTTGATAATAATCCGTACCAGTTGTGTGAGTTTCTAGAAGCTGCAAAGATGTCTGAAGATCCAAGTGCGCCTCTATCTTTGTTTTCTTGTGCGATTTGATCAAAATCAATTGGTTGATCTACATCTCCTAAACGGTAGCTGTCATCATAAAATTTAGATCCACGTTGTCTTCTTCCTCCACCATTTCCAAATGAAGCATAAAGTGCTGTTGATACTGAAGTGTTGTCATTAACATCCCAATAGTGGTTTAAAGATATTTGTGGTTTGTGGTAAAAGTTATAAGATAAGTGTTCTACTTCTCCATTTCTGATTCCCCAGTCTGGGTTGAATCGTTTCCCCCCTTGTTCAGTAGCTCTGTTTTGAGCGATGGTACGTCTGTTGTAACGTTGACCATGCGTTTGTTTTGCTCCAAAAGCGGTGAATGAAAGTTTATGATTGTCATTTATTTGCTTAGACAAGTTAACGAAGTAATTGAAACCATCAAATTCAGTTCCGTCTACATATCCATCTCCAAAGATTTTAGCAAGGGATACTGTAGCAGCAAAACCATTATCCATTAATCCAGTTGAATACGTCATTCCATATTTTTGGTACCCGTCATTTGCAGTTCCCATTCGTACAGATCCACCAGCTTCAACATCTGTTGTTTTAGTTACAATATTGATTGTTCCACCAATAGAAGGTACAGCAACTCTTGAAGCTCCTAAACCTCTTTGTACTTGCATTGAGCTTGTAACATCTCCTAAACCAGCCCAGTTAGACCAGTAAAGTCTTCCGTTTTCCATGTCATTCACTGGAATTCCATTGATAAGTACCCCTACATTTTCAGAACTAAATCCACGTAAGTTGATACGTCCATCTCCGTAACCACCACCTGACTTAGTAGCATAGACTCCAGGAGTTGATTTTAAGATTTCTGGAAATTCTTGAGTTCCAAGTTTAAGCTCAATATCAGCCGCTTTAATAGTTGAAACCGCTACGGGGGTTTTTCTATCTACTGCAACAGAAGCAAAAAGCTGAACTTCTTCTAAGCCTAATTCACTGGCTTCAAGTGAAACTGAACCAAGGTCCATATTTCCTGAAAAAGAAATTGTTGTTGTTACATAGCCAACATAAGATATTGTAATCTCTCCTGTTGAACTTGAAGAAGTAATTGTAAAGTTTCCATCGAAATCAGAAGATACGCCATTGGACGTTCCTTTCTCTACAATAGTAGCTCCCGGTAAAGGTGCTTGCTGTCCACCATCGACGACAGTACCTGTAATTGTGCTTTGCGCAGCAACAGATAACGTACATACCATCAAGGCCAAAGATAAAAGTTGTTTAATCTTTTTCATGTTTTAGTTGTGTTTAATAATTAGTTAAATTAATTAACACAAAAGTAAGTATTAAAAGACGGATGCAGTTATCTTATTATTAACAATCTACATCTAATTGTTAATAAAAATTTAACAGTTATTTTCTAACTGTACTTCTTGTAGTGATTTAAAAGATTTACTGTGGAAGCATCATGGTTTGTGACTGAACCTGTATTAATTTCATCAAGAATTTTGGTCGCTAGTTGTTTACCCAACTCAACTCCAAATTGATCATAACTAAATACATTCCAAACCACTCCTTGAACAAATATTTTATGTTCGTACATCGCAATTAATTTTCCTAAGCTTTCCGGAGTTAGTTGCTTAATAAAAATGGTGTTGGTGGGTTTGTTGCCTTCAAATATTTTAAAAGGAACGATTTCTTCTGCTGTACCTTCTGCTTGTACCTCAGCTTCTGTTTTTCCATTTAACAAAGCTTCTGTTTGTGCGAAAAAGTTAGAAATCAGTTTGTCTTGATGGTCCTTATTACCATGTAAGGATTGTGTAAATCCAATAAAATCGGCTGGAATTAGTTTAGTCCCTTGGTGAATTAATTGAAAAAAGGCATGTTGAGAATTGGTGCCTGGCTCTCCCCAAACCAAATTTCCTGTTTGATACTCTACTTGCTTGCCAGATCGGTCGATACTTTTTCCATTACTTTCCATAATGGCTTGCTGAAGATAGGTTGCAAATTGATTTAAATATTGGGTGTAAGGGATGACCGCCTCACTTTCTGCTTTAAAGAAATTATTATACCAGATGCTTAGAAAAGCTAAAACGGTAGGGATATTATTTTCAAATTCTTCCTCTTTAAAATGCGTATCCATTTTATGAGCTCCTTCTAAAAGAGCCTCAAAATGATCGTATCCAACAGCCAAACTAATGCTTAGTCCTACAGCACTCCAAAGTGAAAAACGACCCCCTACCCAATCCCACATTGGGAAAATATTGGAAGCTTCAATTCCAAAGGCTTGTACCTTGGCAGTATTGGTAGACACGGCTACAAAATGCTTTGCGACATCTTCTTGGGTGGCATGTTGTAAAAACCATTCTCTAATTGTATTTGCATTGGAAAGGGTTTCTTGAGTGGTGAATGTTTTAGACACAATCACAAAAAGTGTGGTTTCTGGATTGAGGTTCTTTATGACCTCGTTGACGTGATCGCCATCAACATTACTCACAAAATGAGGCGTGAGATGGTTGCCATAAAAAGCCAAAGAATCTACAACCATGGCAGGCCCTAAATCAGAGCCTCCAATTCCAATGTTTACAATATCAGTAAACGCTTTGTTGGTGTATCCTTTTTTGGAACCATTAATAATGGCTTCCGAAAAGTTTTTTATTAAAGCTTTTGCTGCGTGAATTTCGGGAATCACATTTTCACCGTCTACTAAAACATTGGCGTCTTGAGGGGCTCTAAGTGCTGTATGAAGTACGGCTCTCCCTTCGGTATGGTTGATTATATCCCCTTCAAAATATTTTGAAATTGCATCCTTAAGTTGTAGCTCTTCAGCCAGTTCTTTAAAAAGAAGAATGGTTTCAGAATTGATTCTGTTTTTTGAAAAATCTACATAAAAATCTTCCCAATTTATAGTGAATTCATCCGCACGACCTGGGTTTTCAGCAAACCATGTTTTCATATGTGCATCCTTGACTGCTTCAAAGTGAACTTTTAATTTTGCCCAAGATTTTGTTTGCGTTGGATTTATTGATTGTAATGCCATTGGATAATTTTAAATATATAGAGTTAATTTATTGAATCGAGTTGTTGCTTCAAGGGTGCGATAAATTCCTCAAAATTAGATTTTAAATGTGCGGGTAATGCTTTAGCGTCCGGAAGTTTTTGACGAAATGGATCGACTTGTTTGCCATTTTTCCAAAAACGATAACATACGTGAGGGCCACCAGTATTTCCCGTCATACCTACTTTCCCAATTACATCGCCTTGTTTGACATAGTCTCCAACGTTTACCAAGCGTCTGCTCATGTGTAGATATTGTGTGCTGTAAGTTGCGTTATGTCTAATTTTCACATAGTTCCCATTCCCTCCTTTTCGTCTTGACTCTATGACGGTTCCGTTGGCGGTTGCTAAAATTGGTGTACCAATAGGAGCGGCAAAATCAGTGCCTTTATGAGGTTTGACGCGATTTCCGTAATAAGCAATCCTTCTTTTTAGATTGTATCTGGATGAAATACGACTGAACTGTAGCGGGGCTTTCAAAAAAGCTTTTCGCAAACTTTTGGTGTTTTCATCAAAATAGTCAGTATTATTTTTGGATGCTTCATTCATATAATTGAAGGCGTAAAATGACTCCCCTTTATGCTCAAAAAATGCAGCCTTGATGCTTTCAATCCCTGCATACACAGAGTCATCCACAAAACGTTGGTTGTAAATCACTTTAAAATTATCCCCCTTTTGAAGTCTCGAAAAATCAATGGTCCAAGCATAAATATCATCTGACATATCGTAAATCAATTGAGTAGGAAGTCCTTGATCCTCCATCGTTTCAGAAAGTGTACTTTCAATAAAGCCAAAGGTTTCCTTTTCAATGATTTTAACAGGTTTTCTTTCGATACTGGTAATAATTGAATCACAAAACTCAACAACTAAGTATTCGACTTTATTGGGTTGATATATAAAAACTAAAGGGGTCTTAACAGCTTCTTTTGAAAACAAAACCGTGTAGGGTTTTCCAATTCTGAGACGTCGGACATCAAAAACTTCTTTTGTTTTTTCGGCAATATGATGGATTTTCGGGTAAAACAACTGATGTTTTTCGAGAAGTACGCCAAAGCTATCTCCACTTCTAACGGTGTCATTTATAACCTGATAATTATTGAGGTTGTAGCCGAACTTAAAATTATCTGGCTCAAAGACTGTTTCTTCTATTTCAACATCGTCTAAGGAATCTTTTGAGCAACTTTTAATAACACTATAAAAACTGATTATAACAATTCCGTAAAGAAAAAATTTTACATTAAAATACTTTTTATACTTACTCCACGTCATGTCCCCAATTATCTTTTTCATCTTGGCTCCAAAGTTCTGGAAAAAATATTCTTTTTTGGTATTTTGGGTGCATATATTTTTGCCAATCGCTTCCACCGGTTGCTTCTCCATCGCCCTCTTTTCCTAAAATATAGTGCTTTGCAGCATTGTAATGAGCCATTACCCAGGTAACATTTACTGTATAGTCGTAGTGTCTCATGGCATCAATGAGGCTTTTATCTTTTTGGCTGTCAACCGAAAGTTCCTTAAAACGGGTCCATATATTTTTGGTGTTATAAACTTTCATAAAGGTTATAAATTCTTCTTTGTAACGATTTTCAAAGTTAGACAACAAGGGGGATTTACGACCTGTTTTGTAATCTTTCCCAGCAGCTTGCCAATATAGGTGTTCAAAGGCATGTTCAAAAGGGGTTTCTCTGTCTATATTGGAACGAAAACGCACGTCAATCAGGTTAATAAGCTCAGTTGAAGCGAATTCAATTTTACGGTATTGCGCACTTTGAAACCCACTCGCAGGGGTTAGGGTGTGTCTGAATTTATTGTATTGAGCAATATCCATCCCTTCTCTCATGATATTGAAAGAGGTGGTCAACATATCAAAATAACGACTGATTCTCATGAGTTTATCTTGAAAAAAAACAACTTCCAGTGAGGGTGCGTCAGCTACTTGTTTGATTTCCCAAAGAATCATTTTAAAAATTAATTCATTGATTTGATGATAGCCAATAAATACCATTTCATCTGGCAAGGTTGTACGTTGGATTTGTAATCCTAGCAACGCATCTGTATGGATATAGTCCCAATAGGTTATCGAATTACTGTGTAATAGTCCTTCCAAATGTACCTCACGATCTTGATCTATCGCGTGGTATTTATCATCAAGGAGGTTTAATAATTCTTCGGTTGTTGGTTTTTTTGTCATCGCTTATTATAATTGTATTTCAAAGGGGTGTTTTAGTCCTTTTAGAGCGTCTAAATCAGCTCTTAAAGAGCCGACACGTAAATCAGCTTTTATTTTCATTGGTATTTTATTCTCGTCAGCTGTTACCCACAAGGTTAAGCTTTCTTCTTCTTTGAAAACACGACCAGCCATCACATAGGGTCTGAATTTTATGCATTTAATTTTTCCAAACGGCGTATTAATAGTTTCTCGCCCTAAATATTTTAATTTGAATAAAAATATTTCACTGTCAAAAAAGATATTAAGTTCTACAACACCTCCTTCTTGAATGGTTTCTGTATCGTAATGATCTCTCAAATAATAGTATGCCGAAACCAAATCTTGGATGTTTTGATCTATATCTACAGTTGATTTTGTGTTTTCCTTCAAATCATTTATCAGGGCTTTATTTTGCACATAGTCAAAATCTACAATTCGATTTTTGGTATAGCCACCTTCGTCAATATTTCTAATAAACTTGTATGGCTGACCTGTTTGTTTGTCAAAATGACTTTCGTAATGATCTTCTACATTAAAAAACCATTTTACAGCACCAGTTGTCCAACCTTTTCCTACTACTTTATACACAGGTTTGTCATTGTAAGTAGTTTCAGAAATCTCAAGAGTTGCATTACCAGCTTTTACCCATCCGCTATAGCTAAGTTTAAATCGAAGCCATTCCCCTTCTTGAAAAGAAGAGGGCGCTTGAGCTCCTAAGAATTTAAAACCCATAAATATAAGGAAGATTAATACTGATTTTTTCATGGAAACCTATGATAGATAATTATTTCGAGATATTTTGATGTTTGTTACAAATTTGCAATTATTATTCCAAACTATAAAATGAATACCTCTTAAGTCTTAAATAATTTTTAAGCAACAAATCAATTCACAATTTGGAAGTTCTAAAACCAGTAACCAACATTGACATAAAAACCGGACTCCTTAGACCCCTCAGACCAGTTATACTTTAACTCGATAGGCCCGATAATTGTTTCCAACCCATACCCTATTGAATACCCTTCGTAAGAAGGGGATTCAAACCAATCGCTACTTAAAAAGATATCGTCGCCAATGTTTGCGAAATTAGCTGAAAAATTAATATGATGATTATTTAAAAACTCATAATCAAGTGTCGAATCTACTTTAACATAACTATTCCCATTCAACGAAAAATAATCGTAGCCATAAAACGTAGAATAGTTATTAAAATAATCAGAACCATACCCACCAAGTCCAAAATGAAGTGCCTTCGTGTTGCTGTTTCCAACTTTAAACCCACCTTCTGTGGTAATATTGATTGAGAGCTTGTCAACGATTGTAAAGGCTTTTGAAATTTTTGATTTAAAGATTGATAATTCATTAAAATCATCTCTAAGGGCTGAGGAACCAAAATAAAATTTAGAACTACCTTCAAAGAGAAAACCGCTAGTGGGAAATAACTCATTGTCGATGGTATCAATCTTTATTGAACCAAAAAGACTGTAATACTCTCCATCCTCAAACTTGTATTCTGGGGTGTCAAAAACAGTTAAAAATACATTGTCATTAGTAGTAATTTTCAAATCTTTTAACTCTATTCCTATTTTGAGTGCTAAGTCTTTTTTGATGAGAGTTTCAACAAAAAACTGGTGCGTAAATTCGCTAAAATTCATTTGAATTTTGTCGATATCTGGATCTACACTTTCACTGATTAGGGATCTTGGATTGGTGAAATTAGTAAACCCTATATATTTCGAATTAATACCAACGCTCCAATAAAACCCTTTGTCAATGTAATAATCGAAATTATAACGGGAATTATCCCCTAAAATAAAGTCTAACGATAATACATCGTTTTTGAGCAGCAATTGTTTTTTAGTCAAATTTAAAAGTGCTGCACTTTTGTACAACTGATCATAATGTGCTCCAAACTTTATGAAAGTAGTGTTTTTTGCTTCCGTAACTTTCGCACTAAAAACATAGCCTTCACCGTCGGGCGAGAATTTATATAAGAAACTGTCAAAATTATTGGTAGCTACTAAATTATTCACCCCTTTACTGAAGTTGTCAAAACTAATTGTTTCACCTGTTCTAAACCTGAGTTTTCCTCTTACATAAGAAGCAGTATATTTATTTAAACCAAAAATTGAAATATCATTAATTTTAATTTTCTGTATTTCAGGAATTTTAGCCTTTCTTTTTGTAAAGTTTTGAGCTTTAGCAATAATTTTTAATTCCTCTAGCTGAGAAGTTATTGCTGTTTGTCCTTTACGAATAATTTCAGCACCTTCTTTAAATGAAACAAGCGAATATTCAGAGACTTCAGGTTTGATATATATATCTGTTAATTTGGACTTACCGACCATCTCTTTAGCGACTCTAAAGTTGCTTATTTGAATCAAAATATTAGACACAGATTCCAATTTATTAATTGTCAGAAGATCATCTTGAACATCAACCCCAATAATAATGTCTAAATCTTTTGACTCTAAACCAAGGATGGGGTAATTATTTACGATCCCTCCATCCATTAATAATTTATTATCCAATCTTACTGGCTGATAAAGGGTTGGCAAGGCGCTACTCGCTGAAATTGCTTGTGCTAAATTTCCACGATCTAAAACAACTTCTTTCCCTGTTAACATGTCGGTTGCAATACAATAAAAAGGAATCGGAAGTTTACTAAAATCTTCAACTCCACTTACATCTAATGTTAATTTTGAAAGTAAATTGAATACGTTTTGTCCCCTCGAAATAGAAGAGGGTAATTGTATCTTAAAATTATTGAACGGGAGTGTAAGAGCATATTTTTCTGCGTTTTTTCGTTCATAAAACGTCCTGGATTTTCTTGGAACATCATCAGTGATTAGTAAATCAAAATCGGTGGCACTAATAATGGAGTCTATTTGTTTGCCAGTGTATCCAGTTGCATACAAGCCTCCCATAACAGCGCCCATACTTGTTCCTGCAACGTAATCAATACGAACACCTAAACTGTCTAATGTTTTTAGCACTCCTATATGTGCCAAACCTTTAGCACCACCTCCACTAAGAACCAAACCAACTCTTGGGTTTTTTCGCTCAGGTTCTTGGGAAAAACTCCAATGAAAAAGGAGTAGAAGAAATAAGATTAATAGGTTACGCATGGGGTTTATTTTGATAATAATTATAAATAATCTGAGCTTTTGACACTCCAACAACCTGTTCTAATTCGTCCAATGCTGCAAAAGAAACACGTTGTACAGACTTGAATTTTTTTAATAACTCTAGAATTGTTTTGTCACCAATACCAGCAATTGATTCCAGTTCTGAATTTAAGGCCGTTTTACTTCGTTTGTTTCTGTGGTGTTCAATTCCAAATCGATGTGCTTCATTTCTAAGTTGCTGAATAATTTTCAGGGTTTCGCTTTTTTTGTCTAAATATAAGGGAATTGGATCATTTGGATAGAACAATTCTTCTAAACGTTTTGCAATTCCAATGATCGCAATTTCTCCACGAAGCTCTAAATCGTCCAAACTTTTTAAAGCCGCAGAGAGTTGCCCTTTTCCTCCATCAATGATTATTAATTGTGGTAAGGGCTGTTTTTCATCAAGTAAACGTTTATAACGTCGATAAACCACCTCGGTCATGGAAGCATAATCATCGGGCCCTTCAACAGTTTTAATATTAAAATGACGGTATTCTTTTTTACTCGGCTTTCCATTTTTAAAAACAACGCAAGCAGCAACGGGGTGTGTTCCCTGAATATTAGAATTATCAAAACATTCAATATGCGTTGGGGCCTCCGAAAGCCTCAAGTCTGATTTCATCTGTGCCATGATTCGCTCCACATGACGGTCAGGATCTGTTATTTTAACTTGCTTTAATTGTTCCAAACGTTGGTACTTCGCATTACGTAACGAAAGATCAATAAGCTGCTTTTTATCTCCTACTTTAGGAACCGTAATTCTGAAATCTGCTCCTAAATTAACTTCAAATGGAACATAAATATCCTTGGACTCAAGTGCAAAGCGTTGACGCATTTCAGTAATAGCAAGTTCTAAGAGCGCTTGATCACTTTCTTGAAGTTTCTTTTTTAGTTCCATGGTATGAGAGCGAATGATGGCTCCATAAGATAGTTGTAAAAAATTGACGTACGCATAACTTTCATCGCTTACTATTGTAAATACATCCACATTGCTAATTTTAGGATTCACAATGGTTGATTTTGCCTGATAGTTCTCGAGAATGAGTAATTTTTCTTTTAGAGATTGTGCCGCCTCAAACTCTAAGTTTTCTGCAAAAGTTTTCATTTGGGACTTAAAAACCGAAATTGAATTTTTAAAATTTCCTTTCAGTATTTCACGAATCGTAGCAATATTCTCCAAATAAGAGACCTCAGCTTCTTTGGCTTCACAAGCCCCTTTACAGTTCCCTAAATGATATTCTAAACATACTTTATATTTTTGATTGTGAATTTTTTCTTTCGATAAATCATATTTACACGTACGAAGTGGAAACAAGCCTTTAATAAGGTCTAATAGAGTATATACAGTTTTAATACTGGTGTAAGGCCCAAAGTATTCGGACCCATCTTTAATCATGCGACGGGTTTGGAACACTCTCGGGAAAGGTTCTTTTTTAATGCAAATCCAAGGGTAGGATTTATCATCTTTTAAGAGCACATTATACCGAGGTTGGTATTTTTTAATAAGATTATTTTCTAGCAATAAGGCATCCGTTTCTGTCTCTACAACAATGTGCTTGATTTCAACAATTTTTTTAACAAGTACATTTGTTTTTCCGTAGTCATGAACTTTATTAAAATAGGAACGAACCCGGTTTTTTAAATTTTTTGCTTTGCCAACATAAATAACCACACCTGCAGTGTCATAAAACTGATAGACACCAGGCGTATTGGGTAAGGTTTTTAGTTGAAGTTCAATATTCGAATTACTCATTAATTCAAAGATAATTAATTCCAACGATTGTAAAAATTGAATTTGCATTTTTAGTATCTTGCAGAGGATTAACCTGTCTAATATCATGAACATTGTAATATTATCGCGCAATAAAGATTTGTACTCAACGCAAAGACTCGTTGAAGAAGGGCAGCGGCGGAATCACCAAGTAGAAGTGATTGACCCTTTGAACTGCGATTTGATTATTGAAAAGGAAAAACCAACAGTTTTATATAACGATAGATATCTAGACGATGTGGACGCTATCATTCCGCGTATTGGTGCTTCGGTGACATATTATGGGTGTGCGGTGGTCAGACAGTTTGAAATGATGAATGTATTTTCGACCGTTTCTTCAGATGCTATTATCCGATCTAGAGATAAACTGAGAAGCTTTCAACACCTTTCCAAAGCGGGCATCGATATGCCAAAAACCGTATTTACCAATTATTCTTTTGATGTAGAAAAAGTGATTGCTCACGTCGGAGGCACTCCTGTTGTTATCAAATTACTAGAAGGTACACAAGGAATTGGCGTGGTATTGGCAGAAACCAAAAATGCTGCTGAATCGGTACTAGAAGCTTTTAACGGATTGGAGGCGAGAGCACTCGTACAAGAATATATTGCGGAGTCTAATGGCAGCGATTTACGGGCATTAATTGTAGATAATCAGGTTCTTGGTGCTATGAAACGTCAAGGAAAAGAAGGTGAATTTAGATCTAATCTTCACAGAGGAGGAACCTACTCGTATCACAAACTTAGCGAAGAAGAAAGCAAGCTTGCTTTGAAGGCGGCTCAAAAATTGAAATTACCAATTTGTGGTGTTGATATTTTACAATCGAACCGTGGACCTTTAATAATGGAAATCAATTCGACTCCTGGACTTGAAGGAATTGAAGGAGCTTCAGAAAAAAATATTGCACAAGCTATTATTACTTATATCGAAAGAAATAGACGCTTATAATGAGAGGAGTATTTATATTTCAACAAAAATCATAGAGTGAAAAAATCAGTATTAAGATTAAAATATAAAACACTTAGAAAGGAAATAAACTTAAAAAAGAGGGATGACTTGAGTCTTCAAATCGCAAATTCAGTCCTTAAACTTCCAATATGGGAACATTCATTTTTTCATATATTTTTGACAATTGAGTCCTTAAATGAAGTCCTCACAGAGCCTATTATGTCGATTCTTTCAGGTAAAGATAAGCATATTGTGGTGTCTAAAAGCGATTTTGAAACTCGAACCATGTCACATGTACTACTGCAAGATAATACTATTTTAAAACCAAACTCTTGGAATATTCCAGAACCCGAGAACGGAATCTCAATAAGCGACAAACAAATAGAGGTGGTTTTTATTCCACTCGTTGCTTTTGATGAAAAAGGGAATCGTGTTGGTTATGGAAAAGGGTTTTATGATGGGTTTCTAAAAAAATGTTCAGAAGATACTATAAAAATTGGACTGTCATTTTTTGGTGCTGAAATCTTCATAGATGATATCGAACCGCATGACATGCCCTTAGATTTTTGTGTTACTCCAAATAAAACATATACTTTTTAGGTCGTTGAGGATTTTGGAAATACTTGTTTATTAAACACCAAAAGTAACCCAACTCCTGTGCTAATCGCCATGTCAGCAACATTAAAAACAGGGTCGAAAAAAGAAAAATAATTCCCTCCAAAAAATGGAATCCACTCTGGAAAATAGCCTCTCAATAAGGGGAAATAAAGCATATCAACAACTTTTCCATGAAAGAGATTTCCATAGCTTTCAGAAGTGAATATGGTCGCTGTTTGCCCTAAACTTTCGTCGAAAAGAATGCCATAAAAAACAGAGTCAATAATGTTTCCTAACGCTCCCGAAAAAACCAACGCAAGTGCAAAAGTTAATATCTTAGAAGTGTTCTTGATGAGGCTTTGATAAAGCCAATAGCCAATTCCGCAGACAGCAAAAATTCTAAAAATTGTTAAAAACAACTTGGCACTAGAATCCGAAATAAAAGAAGAAATATCACTGAGTTTTGCACCCCATGCCATGCCTTCGTTTTCTATAAAGTAAATTCTAAACCACTCAAATACTTTAAACTCTTGACCTAGTTCAAAGTGTGTTTTGATATATATTTTTGAGGTCTGATCTATAAGAAGAATCAACGCAATTAATAAAAATGTCTGTTTTTTAGACATTTTATTTTTGCATGTTCTTTGCCTCAATACTTAAAGTAGCGTGTGGAACCAATTCCAAACGTTTTTTGTTGATGAGTTTTTTTGTCACTCTACAAACACCATACGTCTTATTTTCAATTCTGTTTAAGGCGTTTTTTAGGTCTCTAATAAACTTCTCTTGACGGATAGCCAATTGTGAATTTGATTCTTTACTCATCACTTGACTGCCTTCATCAAAAGCTTTAAAGGTAGGTGATGTATCTTCAGTACCGTTGTTTAAATCATTCATGTAAGCACTTTTAATGAGATCTAAATCGTGCTGCGCTTTGTCAATTTTTTTTAAAATGAGCGCTTTGAATTCTTTTAAATCGTTATCCGAGTATCTGCTTGTATTTTCAATAGACATAATTATATGGATTTTTGGATATGCAACTTGGTATTAATAGCATCAAATGAAATGTCAACACCAGTATCTAGTTGCGCTACTAAGTGTAGCTCTTCCGTTAATGTTTCTAGTTTAATATATTCTAAATTTTGTTTTATAGCGTTCTCAATAGCAACTTCTGATTGTAAATAAACCTCAATTCGATCAGTGAGTTCGAATCCAGAATCTTTTCTTAAATTTTGAATTCTATTGACTAATTCTCTAGCTATTCCTTCCTCTTTCAAAGCCTCCGAAATAGTAACATCCAAAGCAACCGTTACAGCTCCTTGATTGGCCACTAACCATCCTTCGATATCTTGAGAAGTAATCTCTACATCATTGCGCTCCAAATTAATACTTTTTCCATTAATCTCAATACCTAACTCTCCTTTTTCTTCAATTTGCTTAATGTCTTCAGGTTTCAAATTTTGAATGGCATTGGCAATTAGTTTCATATCCTTTCCAAATCGAGGCCCCAAGGCTTTAAAATTTGGCTTGATTTGTTTCACTAAAATATCGCTAGCATCTTCTAATAGCTCAACTTCTTTTACATTAACTTCATGTTTTACTAAATCCGCAACTGCTAAAATATCTTCTTTATGAGTGGTGGAATTCACCGGAATCATGATTTTTTGTAAAGGCTGTCTGACTTTAATTTTTTCTTTTGCTCGTAAGGACAACACTAATGATGAAATTGTTTGCGCTTGCTCCATTTTACGTTCTAAATTTTTATCAATTAGAGCCGCCTGCACAGATGAGAAATCTGCTAAGTGAACACTTTCAAATGTTTCTTTATTTGTAGCCGAATTTAGATCTAAATACAAACGATCCATAAAAAATGGGGCTATTGGCGCTCCAAGCTTTGCAATGGTTACCATGCAAGTATACAAGGTTTGATATGCTGATATTTTATCGGTTTCATACTCCCCTTTCCAGAAGCGTCTTCTGCTAAGGCGAACATACCAGTTGCTTAAATACTCTTGTGTAAACTCAGAGATAACACGGGCTGCTTTCGTAGGCTCATAGTCCGCGTAATAGGCATCTACTTTTTCAACTAAAGAATTTAGTTCTGAAAGGATCCAACGGTCAATTTCAGGACGGTCTTGGCTTGAAATATCTGCCTCGGCATAACTAAATTTATCAATATTTGCATAAAGAGTAAAAAAGGAATACGTATTATACAAGGTTCCGAAAAACTTTCGTTTCACTTCTTCAATACCTTCTACATCAAATTTTAAATTATCCCACGGGTTGGCATTGCTAATCATATACCAACGCGTTGCATCAGCGCCGTAAGTAGATAAGGTTTCGAAAGGATCGGTTGCATTGCCCAAACGTTTGGACATTTTCTGTCCGTTTTTATCTAAGACTAAGCCGTTTGAAACAACGTTTTTATAAGCTACAGAATCAAAAACCATGGTTGCAATGGCATGAAGTGTATAAAACCATCCCCGTGTTTGATCGACTCCTTCTGCGATAAAATCTGCTGGAAAGGCTTTATTGTCATCAATAAGGTCTTTGTTTTCAAATGGATAATGCCATTGAGCATACGGCATGCTTCCAGAGTCAAACCATACATCAATTAAATCGCTTTCGCGGTGCATTGGTTTTCCAGAAGGCGATACCAATGTAATGGTATCCACAATGTTTTTATGCAAATCAATTTTGGAGTAATTTTCAAGCGACTGATCTCCAACAATAAAATCTTCAAAAATATCATTTTCCAAAACTCCTGCTTGGACTGCTTTTTGCATTTCTGATTTGAGTTCTTCCACAGACCCAATACAGATTTCTTCTTTTCCATCTTCTGTCCGCCATATTGGAAGTGGTATTCCCCAATAACGTGAGCGTGATAAATTCCAATCGTTTGCATTTGCTAACCAATTTCCAAAACGACCTTCGCCTGTACTTTTTGGTTTCCAATTAATCGTTTGATTAAGGTCAAACATGCGGTCCTTAACGTCTGTGATTTTAATAAACCAAGAATCTAACGGATAGTATAAAATAGGCTTATCTGTTCTCCAACAATTTGGATAACTGTGCTTATATTTCTCAACCTTAAAGGCTTTGTTTTCAGTTTTTAACTTAATTGCCAGCTCTACATCAACAGATTTTTCGGGTGCTTCGCCTTCTGGGTAGTATTCGTTTTTAACAAATCGCCCTGCAAACTCTCCCATTTCAGGTCTGAATCGGCCTTGTAAATCCACAAGGGGAACTAGATTGTCATCTGCATCTTTTACCAATAATGGAGGAATTTCTGGGGTTGCTTGTTTGGCAACTAGTGCATCATCCGCTCCAAATGTTGGGGCTGTGTGTACTATTCCCGTTCCATCTTCAGTGGTTACAAAATCTCCAGAGATAATTCTGAAGGCATCTTGAGGATTGTCATTTGGCAGGGCATATTCTAACAATTGCTCATAGGAAATCCCTACAAGGTCTTTTCCTGTAAACGATTTTACAACAAAAAACGGAATGCTTTTATTTGAAGACTGGTAACCTTCCAATCCTTCTACATTTTCTACTTCTTTAAATTTTCCGTTAAATTGTTTTCCAACCAAAGCTTTTGCAACTACTACATTAGTAGCTTCAAACGTATATTGATTATAGGTTTTTATAAGAACATATTCAATTTTTGAACCTACAGTTAAAGCTGTATTACTTGGCAAAGTCCAAGGAGTTGTCGTCCATGCTAAAAACAAAACAGGTCCTTCATTCTGTAAAAATTCTGGAAGTGATGTTTCTATTGCTTTAAATTGCGCCACAATGGTTGTGTCCGTGACATCTTGATAGGTGCCTGGTTGATTCAGCTCGTGAGAGCTTAAGCCCGTCCCTGCTTTTGGCGAATACGGTTGAATTGTATAGCCTTTATAAATAAGGTTCTTATTGTAAATTTGTTTTAGAAGCCACCAAACACTTTCCATGTATTTTGGATCGTAAGTAACATAGGGATCGTCCATATTAACCCAATACCCCATTTTTTGTGTAAGGTCATTCCATATATCTGTATAGCGCATTACTGCTGTTCTACAGGCGGCATTGTAATCTTCCACAGAAATGGTTTTACCGATGTCCTCTTTTGTAATTCCTAATTCTTTTTCAACGCCCAGTTCAATAGGAAGTCCATGTGTATCCCAGCCCGCTTTACGGTTTACTTGAAACCCTTTCATGGTTTTGTAGCGTGGAAAAATATCTTTTATAGCACGTGCCAAAACATGATGTACGCCAGGTAATCCATTGGCGGATGGAGGGCCTTCAAAAAACACATAAGGAGGTTTCCCTTCTCTAGAAGTAATGCTTTTATCAAAAATATCATGGTCCTCCCAAAACTTCAGCATCTGGTCTGCTACGTTTGGTAAGTTAAGTCCTTTATACTCAGGAAATGTCGCGCTCATTATTCATTGCTATTAAGGTCGCAAAATTAAGAAATTTAAATAAAAAGCCACCGAATAACGCAGGTCATTTTGAGTTTAGTAATAATTCTTAAACTTATAGGTTTGATTTTAGCTGTACGAGTCCCCTAAATACTATTTTTTTTAGTAATATTACAAGAACGAATCCTACCTATGTTAACTACATTTTTAAAAAGCATCTCTTATATTTTACACCCCTTACTCATGCCATGGATGGGTGCGGTGTATTTTTTTACAGTAACTCCGCTTCAATACCACCCATTTAAAATCAGTTTCTGGTTGCTTTCAATCATCCTTTGGAGTGTTGTAGTACCACTATTTTTGTATTTTATTTTAAATAAATTCAAGCTTGTCCATTCCATTGACCTAAAAACTTCGAAAGAACGTATTTGGCCCTTACTACTGAACGGTATTATACTGGGATATTTAAGTTTTATAATTTTATCAGAACCGATATGTGTTGAATTACACTATTTTTTTTTAGGGGCTGTGATGACTGCAGTTTTAGGAACGATTTTAGCTGTTTTAAAATTCAAAACAAGTATTCACATGATGAGTACAGGGGGTGCATTCATTTTTATGGCTCTGGTTAATTTGCATTATGGCTATTCTTTTAGCAATGCTTTTGCCCTCTTTGTAATTGTAATGGGAGCCATGGCGAGTTCACGATTGCATTTAAATGCACACACTGTCAAAGAACTTGTAGCAGGCCTTTTTGTTGGCGTAGTCCCTCAACTTTTAGTGTATAATCACTGGCTATAAGAGATAGAAGATAAGACCTATTTTCAATGCATTCATATCGATAGACTGTGCGCTTGTAGATGAAATAGAGTCAAAAATTGGATTTAGGCCATAATAGATATATCCATTCCACGTATTATACCCAACGCTCATAGTTAATCCGTATTGCCAAGGATTTAACCCAGACAGCTTGCTGTGTGTTTCATCCCTTGGCGCTCCTTTATATACAGATTTTGAAGCCAATACATACCCTAATTTAAGGCCTGCATAAATCCGCCAAAACTTATAAGTTTCAGAGTTAGACGTACGCCAACGAAACTCAAAGGGTATTTCTAAAAGGTGTTGAGAAAAATTATTTTTGGAGAAATCAATGTCTTCCAAAATAGTGTAGGAAGTGGGATTCGAAGCACTAATCCTAATGTTTTGATTAAAGGAATTAATGGAAAACCCCAGTCCTAATCCAAGGGCTATATTGCGTTGTTTGTTGATAGGAAAGTCTCTAATAACACCAAAATGAAACCCCGTGGAAAAACTACTTTGAGACACTCCATTCGGTAAATTCATAAGGGCATTATAAGTAACTCCAATATAAATTTGGTCTTCTCTATACAGACTGTCCAATTCAGTTACGTTGATAGATTGGGCAAAAACACCGACACAAAAGTTGTAAAAAAAGAATAAAAATACACGAAATCTCATAAGGGATGGCCTTGATTTATGACACTAAATTAAATAAAAAAAGGCATTCTAAGTAGAATGCCTTTTAAATGTTTTAAAGTACTTTTTTATTTGATGTTATTCAACGCATCACCAACACCAGTAGTATAATTGATCTTGAGTGCGTTTACTTTTCTAAGTTCTTGTTTGACGTCTCCTACGATTCCCATATTGGCATCTTTATCAACTTTAAGGGCAACGGTAAGAAATGGAATTAATTCCTCTCTTAAAGCAGCTCTTTCAGCACCGATAAATGCACCTACTTCAGAAAGTTCTGCAAATTGATCGTTGAGTTGAATTCTAGATTCTGTTCCATATTTTTCAAAGCCAGCACTTGGTTTTCCCATGTAAATATAACTTACTGGGTTTTTCTTATCAAGTTTTTCAACTTGGTTGGCAACAGGAAGTGCGTTCTTGATTTTGAGAGAATTTTCACGCATCACGGTAGCTACCATAAAAAAGAACAGCAACATAAATACAATATCTGGAAGCGAGGCCGTTGAAATGGCTGGTGTACCTCCGTCAGATTTCTTTTTAAATTTTGACATTTTGTTTCTTTACTTTTTTAGTTAAACTACTGAACTTCAGAAAGCTTCTGAGGAAACTCTACTTTTATCTGATTGATCACTTCTTTCAACTTTGTTTTGTTTCCTACAAAGCGAGCATCTTTATAATTTTTTTGCATTTCTACAAAATTCATATCTGTAAATCCTTGTGGAGGTCCTACTTCAAGTGCTCTTCTATTTCGAAGTACATTATAAGCTGCTACCAATTCATTTTGAACTGATATATACGTTGCATAGGTAGTTTCTCTATCGTTCTTTAACGATATAATTGCTTTATCTGGATTATCTGATGAAGATGAGTTTTTTACCCCTTTACAATAGGTACAAGTTCCATCGCCATTATTATCTAAAAACTCGATAGCCGCAGCTCTCAAATCTTTGATTTCCATCAATTCTTCCTCTACAAGCAATTGATCCTTACCATTCAAGAGTACTGTGAAAATATTCCTTTGCTTAATGATTGGCGGCTCAACATCTTCTTCCATAGGTGGAAGTTTACGGTTGAGTCCAGAATCCTTTTCTATGGTTGTTGTGACCAAGAAAAATATTAACAATAAGAAGGCTATGTCGGCCATTGAGCCAGCATTCACTTCAGGTGCAGATCGCTTAGCCATATTATTTTACCATTTTTTTGATTCCAAATCCTAACATGATTCCACCAGCAATTAATGCTAATAGGTAGAATAAGTATAAACCAGCACCTATTAACTTTGATCCACTTGCAGAGAGCATGTTACCATCTTTAAGGGGTGTTTCCACGCCGTTGGCAAAACCATAGTAGCAAAGCAAGCTTAGAACTGCAAAAGCAGCAACACCTATAAGAGTGTTTTTCAATCCTGCAGTATTTGAAGCTAAGTTGAGTACTGAAAAAACCAATACAATAAGGACTGCAATCGCTAGGACAATATAAGACACATACATAAACATGTTTACAGTTCCGCTCCCTTCGCCAGCTCTTATCTGATCATTTCCAGTAGATATAATATCTCCAAGAAAATAGATTGAAATCACACCGATGACAATAGCTACAATTTTCAATAATTTTTGTAAATCCATAATTATCTAATTTAGTATTGAGGTGTTATTATTTTTTGTTTTTAACCAATATATCCATTAATGATATAGAGGAATCTTCCATGTCGTTTACGATGCTGTCTATTTTAGCAATGATGTAGTTATAAAAGACTTGTAATATAATTGCAACAACCAGTCCAAATACCGTTGTTAAAAGTGCTACTTTAATACCACCAGCAACAAGTGATGGTTGCATATCTCCAGCTTCTTCAATTTTATCAAAGGCTTGAATCATTCCGATTACAGTTCCCATGAATCCTAACATTGGTGCTAAAGCTATAAATAATGAAATCCAAGATACATTTTTCTCTAACTGTCCCATTTGAACACCACCATAAGCTACCACTGCTTTTTCTGCGGAGTCTAAATCTTCGTTAGCACGGTCTAATCCTTGGTAAAATATGGATGCGATAGGGCCTTTTGTGTTTCTACAAACTTCCTTAGCAGCATCTAAACCACCTGAAGCTAATGCACCCTCTACCTGGTCAATTAATTTTTTTGAGTTTGTAGTTGAAAGGTTTAAGAAAATAATTCTTTCAATTGCAATTGCAAGTCCTAAAATAAGACATAACAAAACGATCCCCATAAATCCAGGACCACCTTCAATAAATCTGTTTTTTAGTTCTTGGTGAAACCCGATAGATTCTTCTGCACTGTCTGAAGCAGCTTCTTCTTGAACTGGACTTACAATAGTAGTTGTAAGAGAGTTCATGTTAATGTTCGTGTATGAAGTTGCACTTACAGACCCGAATGCCATTACAAATGCAATAGCTAGAATTGGAATTAATCTTTTCATTGTTCTATGTTGTTGATTTTTATTAAAATATTAGTGTTTCTACAAGATGTTAAAGATATAAAAAAAATGTAATTACCAAAATAAAAATGACAAAACTCGATAAATTTTTAGTTGAAAATCTTAATACTAATTTCAAAAAGAAAGTGATTCTTTGTCAACTAAAAAGCCTAAGTCATTAACACAAAGGTATTTGCAGAGAGGAAGGGATTCGAACCCTCGATACGTTGCCGTATACACGCTTTCCA
>JABAYY010000049.1 GCA_018608765.1 Flavobacteriaceae bacterium | reverse complement strand
TCCTTTAGAAGTTAGAGATTTAGAAGACGATGTTGAAGGATTCAAAAACAGAGTTCAAAAATTTGAAGAAAATCTTACTGAAATCGAAAATCAAATAAAATCTAAAAAGATTCTTATTGAGGAAGCGACTGGATTGATTAAAAAATATACCGAACAACAAAAAAATGTTCGTAACAATCGTGAATTTAACTCTTTAACTAAAGAAGTTGAATTTCAAGAATTAGAAATCCAGTTAGCTGAAAAACACATTAAAGAGTTTAGTGCTCAAATGGAACAAAAAAATGTGGTAATCACATCTACTAAAGAACGTTTAGAAGAACGCGAAACACATTTAAAGCATAAAAAAGCAGACCTTGATGCAATCCTTGCTGAAACTGAAAAAGAAGAAAAACTTTTATTAGCAAAATCAGACGATTACAAAAAGAATATTGAGGAACGCCTTGTAAAAGCCTACACTAAAATACGTACAAATGTCAAAAATGGCTTAGCTATTGTACCTATTGAAAGAGGTGCTTCAGGGGGATCTTACTTTACAATTCCACCTCAAGTACAAATGGAAATAGCATCTCGTAAAAAAATTATTACGGATGAACACAGTGGTCGAATTTTAGTCGATGCTGTTTTAGCCGAAGAACAAAAAATTAAAATGGAAAAACTAATTTCTAAACTTTAATTTTTACTTTACATCATTCAAAGCCTTCATTAAATTTAATGAAGGCTTTTTTATTTAATATAATTTTCACACTAATATAAAATTTGGGTTGTAATTTTAAATCATAAATATACACTCATGAAAAATATCACCACGCTTATACTTTGCTTGACCTTGAGTTTTGTAAGTTGTCAAACAAAAAAAGAAAACTCTAAAATGCAACTTGAAGTCGAAAATGCTTCTCCAATTGAAGTACCTCTAAAAGACGGCATGGCGCGTGCCTATTTTGCAAGTGGTTGTTTTTGGTGTGTTGAGGCGGTGTATGAAAGTGTCAAAGGCGTTTCTGAGGTTATCAACGGCTATGCAGGGGGCTACACTGACAATCCAACCTACCAAGCGAGTAATACCGGTAGAACTGGACATGCAGAAGCTGTAGAGGTTATTTATGACCCAACAGTGGTGAACTTCTCAACCTTGTTGGATGTGTATTTTGGATCTCAAAACACAACGCAAGTCAATGGACAAGGACCCGATAGAGGATCGCAATACCGCTCTATCATTTTTTATCAAAATACGGCACAAAAAGCACTTATAGTTCAAAAGAAAGAAGCACTTGCGAAAACATCAAATGCAAACATTGCTGCCGAAATATATCCATTTCAAAAATTCTGGAAAGGCGAAGATTACCATCAAAATTATGAACGTCTTCATCCAAATAATTCCTACATACGGAATGTTTCTATCCCGCGTTTAAGAAAATTTCAACAGAAATTCCCACACTTGCTTAAATCAAACCATTAATTTTTAAGCTGCAATTCCACTTTGTTTTCAATCAAAATTGTTTATTTTTGAGAGAATTCAAACATATAAAATGTTGACAAGTCACAAGCCCGGAATTGATTATGCTAAAGCACAAGATCAAAAAGATCCTTTAGCACACTACCGTGAAAAGTTTCACATTCCTAAAAACACAGAAGGTCAGGAGTGGTTGTACTTCACCGGAAACTCCCTAGGACTTCAACCTAAACAAACAAAAAACCACATACAACAAGAGTTGGACGACTGGGCAAACTTGGGCGTAGAAGGACATTTTGAAGCCAAAAATCCTTGGATGCCTTACCACGAATTTCTCACTGAAACTATGGCTGAGATTGTAGGAGCCAAACCGATAGAAGTGGTCATTATGAATACTCTGACTACAAATCTTCATTTATTGATGGTTTCCTTTTATCAACCAACCAAAAAAAAATATAAAATAGTTATTGAAAGTGATGCTTTTCCATCCGATCGATATGCCGTGGAAACACAGTTAAGGTTTCATGGGTTTGACCCCTCTGAGTCACTTGTAGAGTGGACACCTAGAGATGGCGAAACACTCCTAAATATAGAAGATTTAGAATCTATTTTAGAAACTCAAGGAGATGAAATAGTTTTATTACTAATTGGCGGCGTCAATTATTACACAGGACAATACTTAGATTTAAAAAAAATCGCAGAATTAGGTCACCAGCAAGGTTGTAAAGTTGGAATTGACTTAGCACATGGGGCTGGAAATATCCAACCAAAACTTCATGAATCAGGTGTGGATTTTGCGGCTTGGTGTACCTATAAATACATGAATTCAGGTCCGGGCAGTCTTGGTGGTATTTTTGTTCATGAACGTTATGCCTATGACACAACATTAAAACGATTTGCAGGCTGGTGGAGTCAAAATAAAGACACTCGTTTTGACATGCGTCAACCCTTGGACATTACACCTGGTGCAGAAGGATGGCAATTGAGTAATCCACCTATATTATCTATGGCAGCCATTAAAGCGTCTTTAGAATTATTTAAAGAGGTTGGAATGAATGCTTTAAGAGAAAAATCCATACAACTGACAGGCTATATGGAATACCTAGTTATGGGGTTAGAAAATGAAAATATTTCTATCATTACTCCAAAAGACCCTGAGCAACGGGGATGCCAACTGTCCATACAAGTGAAAAATGCAAACAAATCTTTACATACTAAACTCACAGCAGCATACGTAATTACCGACTGGAGAACACCAGATGTGATTCGTTGTGCTCCTACCCCTTTTTACAATTCATTTGAAGACGTTTATAAAATGGTAGAAATCTTAAAAACAATTTTAAATGCCTAAACAAGAATCCATATTAATTATTGGAGCAGGACTGTGTGGATCTTTACTCGCCTTACGATTGGGTCAACGCGGATTTAACGTGCGCGTTATTGAAATGCGTCAAGATTTAAGAAAAGTAGACATCAGTGCGGGACGCTCTATCAATTTGGCATTTTCAAATCGTGGATTGAAAGCGATTAAAATGGTTGGATTGGAATCAAAAGTTGAATCCTTATGTATTCCAATGCACGGTAGAATGATACACGACAATCAAGGAAATACTTTTCTTTCAAATTATAGTGGCCGTGAAAATGAATCTATAAATTCCATTTCTAGAGAATTACTGACCGCCCTCCTATTAGACGAAGCGGAAGCCTTGGACAATGTGACTATTGAGTTCAATAAACGCAGTACAAAAGTAGATTTCGAATCCAAAGTAGGATTTTTTGAAGACACTATTTCTGGTGAAACTTTTGAAGTGTCTGCAGACCTCATTTTTGGAACGGATGGCGCGGGTTCTTCCCTAAGAAAAAGTTATTACCAAGAACGGAAATTTTTGTTTAGTTTCTCTCAGAACTATTTGACACACGGCTATAAAGAACTCACCATTCAACCTACAAAAGGTGGCGACTTTAAGGCTTATAAAAATGCCCTTCATATTTGGCCAAGAGGCGATTTTATGATCATTGCATTGCCAAATTTAGATGGCAGTTTTACGGTTACCCTCTTTTTAAGTTATGAAACGGGCGACTATAATTTCAATAATTTAACAACCTCAGAAATTGTTACTGAATTTTTTAAGAAGGAATTTCCAGATGCACTCGATTTAATGCCTAATTTAGTAGAAGAGTTTTTTGAAAACCCAACAGCGCCTTTAGGAACAGTTAAGTGTTTTCCATGGAACTATAAAGGGCATAGCCTCCTTCTGGGCGATTCTGCGCACGCCATCGTTCCCTTTTACGGACAAGGTATGAACGCTTCATTTGAGGATGTGGTTGAATTTGATGCATTTTTAGATGCTCATGACGGGAATTGGGAAACTACATTCAAAGCCTTTCAAACTCACAGAAAAGTGGATACCGATGCGATTGCCGATTTAGCAATTGATAATTTTCACGAGATGAAAGATCATATTGCCAACCCAATATTTCAAGAAAAACGAAAAATTGAAATGGCTTTAGAAGCCGAGTTTCCAGAAACATATCATTCAAAATATTCTTTGGTAACTTTCAAAGAAACGATTGGTTATAACGAAGCCATGACTGTCGGACGCGCACAAGATAAAGCGATTCTGAGTCTATTAGCTCATCAAAAAATAGACCCAAAAGATAGTTTAACAGATCAACTAAAAAAAGTACAAGAAGAAACAAATAGTATCCTTTCGGAAGATACGATTGCAAAAACATTAAAGCACTAATAAAAATAAGCACTATGAGCACTAAGGTCAAACCAAGAGGCGCCTATCCGCATACCAAACGCGTTGGAGATTTTATTTTTGTATCGGGCACAAGTTCGCGACGCGCAGACAACAGCATTGCTGGCGTGGACATCATTGATGAAATGGGCACAAAACACCTAAATATTGAAACTCAAACTCGTGAAGTCCTTCAAAACATTAACACCAATTTAATCAACGAAGGCGCGAGCTTAGATGATGTGGTAGACGTCACTACCTTTTTGGTGAATATGAATGATTTTGCTGGCTATAATAAAATCTATGCAGAGTTTTTCAGTCCAGAAACAGGTCCTGCACGCACCACGGTTGCGGTACATCAACTCCCCCATCCCGACTTGGTTGTTGAAATTAAAGTAATGGCTTACAAAAAACAAGCATGATCCAAATACAAAACTATATCGACGGCGTATTTTCAAATCCCATTCAAAATGAATGGATAGACAATATATGTCCTGCTAATGGTTTAGTATATGGTAAAATTCCAAACTCGAGTTCAAAAGATGTGCAAGCCGCATACGAAGCTGCTCAAAAAGCATTCATTCCTTGGTCTGAAACCTCCATTGAAAAAAGAAGTGCTATTTTACTTAAGATAGCCAATTTAATTGAAGTCAATTTAGACCGTTTTGCCGCCGCCGAAAGTAAAGATAATGGAAAACCTATTTCTGTCGCAAAGGCGGTTGATATTCCAAGAGCCGCGAGCAACTTTCGGTTTTTTGGACATGCGATCACTCAGTTTTTCAGTGAAAGTCACGAAACTAAAAGTGAAAAAACAATCAACTATACCTTACGGCATCCTATAGGGGTTGTGGGATGTATCTCTCCTTGGAATCTACCTTTATATTTACTGTCTTGGAAAATTGCACCTGCACTGGCTGCTGGAAATTGTGTGGTTGCCAAACCTAGTGAAGTAACGCCTTATACCGCATTTTTATTAGGAGAAATTTGTAACGAAGCAGGACTTCCTAAAGGGGTTTTGAATATTGTACACGGACTGGGAACGAGCACTGGAAAAGCCATTGTAGAACACCCTCAAATCAAAGCGATTTCATTTACGGGTGGTACAGAAACAGGTAAGTTTATTGCCAAAACTGCGGCGCCTATGTTTAAAAAATTATCACTCGAATTGGGCGGGAAAAATCCGAATATCATTTTTGCAGATTGTGATTACGAAAAAATGCTAAGCACCACGCTGAGATCTTCATTTTCTAACCAAGGACAGATATGCTTATGCGGAAGTCGAATTTTTGTAGAAGCCTCTATTTACGAAAAATTTAAGGTCGATTTTATAGAGCGTGTGCAGCAACTTATTGTGGGATCACCCTCAGAAGAATCGACACAAGTGGGAGCCTTGGTCTCTAAAACCCATTTTGAAAAAGTACAGTCTTATATTAAGGAGGTTGATAACAAAGAAAGTCGATTGTTGTGTGGAGGTGAACCCGTCCATGTGGAAGGTTTTGAAAATGGCTACTACCTTTCCCCGGCTGTGATTGAAGTCGATTCCAATACGTGTAAATTAAATCAAGAAGAAATCTTTGGACCAGTGGTTACACTAATGTCTTTTGATTCAGATGCCGAAGCTTTAGCAATGGCTAACGATGTAAAATATGGTTTATCGGCTACGGTATGGACCAATAATTTAAAACGAAGTCTGAGATTTTCAGAACAACTAGAAACGGGAATTGTTTGGGTGAATACTTGGATGCAACGCGATTTGCGCACCCCATTTGGAGGCGTAAAATCTTCTGGTGTTGGTCGTGAAGGTGGATTTGAGGTGCTTCGATTTTTCACCGAAACAAAAAATATATGTATCAATTACGAATAATAAACAGATGGAATTAAACTTAGAACATAAAAACGCTCTTGTTTGCGGAAGCACACAAGGTATTGGAAAAGCAGCCGCTTTCGCATTGGCTTCCGAAGGGGCTATTCTCACCTTGGTCTCAAGAAATGAAGCCAAGTTAAAGGACGTTATTGCGTCACTTCCTAACGCAGAAAAACACGATTATATCATTGCAGATTTTATGAATCCTTTGAATTTAAAATCTAAAGTGGAAACTTATATACAAAACAATCATGGGTTTCATATTCTTGTCAACAATACTGGAGGTCCAAGAAGTGGTGCAATTATAGATGCAAGTTTAGAGGCCTTTGAAAATGCATTTACACAACACCTAAAATGTAACCATGTATTGGCACAGCTTACAGTTCCTTTTATGAAAGAAGAATCATATGGAAGGATTATAAATATAATTTCAACCTCGGTAAAAGAACCTATTGAAGGTTTAGGAGTTAGTAACACCATCAGAAATGCAGTGGGAAACTGGAGTAAAACACTGTCTTTTGAATTGGGAAGTTTTGGGATTACAGTTAACAATGTATTACCAGGCTTTACAGAAACGGAGCGTTTGAATGAGATCATTAAAATTAAAGCGGAACAAGCAAAGACGAGTCTTGAGGAAATGACTGCCATCATGAAAAACTATACGCCCGCAAAACGCTTTGCAAAACCAGAAGAAACGGCCAATGCGATTGTGTTTTTAGCAAGTTCAGCAGCCAGCTATATAAACGGTGTAAACATCCCTGTGGATGGAGGTCGCACAAAATCTTTGTAACTTGAACAAATTAATCCTAATACAATAACCCATGAGCAAGCTAGTATCTCCCTTAAATATCAAAGCGTGGATTGAAGAAAATAGAGCGTTATTAAAACCCCCTGTTGGAAACAAATGTGTATGGAACGATGGTGAATTTATTGTGATGGTCGTTGGTGGACCCAACAATAGAAAAGATTATCATTATAACGAAACTCCAGAATTTTTCTATCAATTGGAGGGCGATATCATTTTAAAAATAATTGATAATGGCATCGCTAAAGATGTCCATATCAAAGAAGGTGATATTTATTTGTTACCAGCAAAAGTTCCCCATTCCCCACAACGAGGTGCAAATACAGTTGGGATTGTTATTGAGTATCCACGACCAAGTGGGGTTGAAGATGCTTTAGAATGGTATTGCGAAAATTGTAACCATCAACTGTTCAGAGCGCCTTTTGTTCTTGACAATATTGAAACGGATATGCCTGCAATTTTTGACCGCTATTACTCAAGTGAAGAAAAATGTACATGCTCGAAGTGTGGCACTAAAATGGAAGCACCAAACAAAATTTAAAACAAATGAAACGTAAACTTCGCATCAACGGACATTCCCATTTACTACCTTATCCAGAGGAAATTCCTGAATTCATGAAAGAAAAAGAAATTTTTTGGGTGGACGATGAACGTAAGCATATGCTTCAAAAAGGGTGGAGTCGCCCCGTGACTCATTCAAGTTTTTTCTTAGATGAAAAACTGGAGTGGATGGATGAAAATAAAATTGACCATGCAGTTGTTTTAAATTTATCTCAACTCTATGGGAATGGTTTGCGTTTGGAAGAAATGAAAAAAGCATTGCGCTTTCAAAACGACTATAATGCCAAAGTACAACAAGATAATGCGTCAAAATTTACTTGTGGATTTGTAGTGCACCCTGGTTTTATGCAAGGAGCTCTTTGGGAAATTGAACGCTGCGTCAAAGAATTAGATCTAAGAGTGTTATGCTTACCCACCCACTTTATGGATAGTATTGGGCAATGGCGAAGTGTGTTTGACAAAGAAAATGATCCAATTTTTGAATTGGCAAATGAATATAATCTAGCTATTGAAGTTCATCCATATGATGGTGAAAAAATGATTAAACTCGAAAACACTTCATGGCGTTTTCATTTAATTTGGATGCTCGCACAATGCGGAGATGCCTATCATTTTTATACTTTAAATGGCATGCAAGAACGCTATCCAAACATTCGAACGTGTTTTGCACATGGAGGTCAAATGGCACAAATGAACCTTGGAAGACGAATTCAAGGATTCGATGGTCGTCCTGATTTATTTGAAGGCAAAACCCATCCACGAAAAGCAGTTGGGCACCCCAATATTTATTTTGACACTCTTGTTCACGATACAGATTCCTTAGACTTAATGTTGAAGCGTCAGGGAAGTAATCAAATTATTATGGGCTTAGATGACCCCTATCCTTTAGGAGAGATGGAAAGCGAAGCACAATCTTCTTATCCAGGAAAACTGCTAGACCTAGCTATTGATCGTAAATTAATATCCCAAACTCAGTATGATGAAATTTGGGAGGACAATGTTCTAAGGTGGCTTTACGGGGATGACAAAGTACAGGCCGAAAAATTGATTCAAAAAATACTTTCTTAAATGCATTTTATTTCAGAGAAATTGGACGATTATGTCGTGAGACATTCCGAAGATGAGCCCACGCTTTTAAAAGCACTCACTAGAGAGACCTATCAGAAAATTTTGCAACCAAGGATGCTTAGTGGGCATTATCAAGGGCGTGTATTGAGTGTGTTATCCAAACTCATTCGACCTAAAACTATTTTAGAGTTAGGGACGTTTACAGGGTATTCGGCCTTGTGTTTGGCAGAAGGATTAGACAAAAATGGCATTTTACATACGATTGACATCAATGAAGAATTGGTTGATTTTCAAAAAAAATATTTTGACAAATCGGATTATGGAACTCAAATTATACAGCATTTAGGGCCGGCATTGGATATCATTCCTACCTTAGAAACGACGTTTGACTTGGTTTTTATGGATGCTGACAAACCGAATTATATTAAATATTTTCATCAAATTATTGACAAGCTCAACCCTGGAGGAGTAATTCTTTCAGACAATGTTTTATGGAGTGGGAAAGTAATTGAAACTCTTGACCCATCGGATGTTTCAACTAAAATTGTTTTAGAATACAATGCTTTATTAAAAGAAGATCCGCGCCTAGAAACCGTATTACTCCCTATTAGAGATGGCCTTACAGTCAGTATAAAAAAATAAACTTAGAAATTTCGACGGACTGATCCGGTAAGGTCATTGACCTCTTCTTTTACTTTATCGAGTTCTTTTTTCACATCTTTAGTAATAGAAGTATCGATGCCATTTTTATCGGCGCTTTTTTGAATTTCACCTTTGATATCATTCGTCGCATCCTTAAGTGTTCGCATGCCTTTACCAAGCCCTTTTGCGATACCTGGAATTTTATCAGCTCCAAAGACCAATATCACGATAAACAAGATAAATGTGATTTCAGTGCCACTAATAAATAGAAAGTGCGTGTGTATCATGATACAAATATAACTAGATTTCTTTGATCCACTTAATTAATTCTTAGACAAACTTGCAATCTTAAAGGCTTTTAATTTACTGTCTAAGAATTGTAAAATCTCTACATCGCTCCGTCCTTGACAACGTTGTTGAAAATCAGGTGCATCGGCACAGAAATAATAAAATTCCATACGCTTGTCTTCTTCCAAAGCATTCGTTGTAAAAAAAAGCGGCCCTACTACATCTTTAATTCGCTGGATGGTTTGCTTGTCATTGTCGAGCTTCACATGTTCTTTAAGCATTTTGGTACGACCAGAAATCATGTTAAGAAGTTTGGAGAAATTTAAACCTAAACCTATAACAAGGGGACCTGCATCGGCTTCAAAAAGGCGTCTTTCTGCTAAATTTAATCGTGGGCCTGTATATCCAGGAATGCCTAAGTCGTAAAAATCGATCGGACGTTCGGCCTCAGAATTGGTAATATCAGAATTTAAATCGCCTGTTAATACGGTTCCAACCATCACCTCATCTAAGGCATTAATAGATTCCGAAAGGCTGACTGTAATGGATTTACTATTAACTTGTTGAGTAGATAAAACGATGGTTTTTGGGAGGTATTGGATGGATGAAAAATAGATCGAATCCGATACTTTCCCTTCTATGATAAACAATCCGTTTTGATCGGTTGTTGTATATCTATAGGACGTCTTATTAATCACATGAATCCCTTCCAATTCGCCATTGGAAATAATTTTTCCCGAAAGTTCTACCTTTTGAGCGTGGGTCGCAACTAGTGTCATTCCACTAACGACTATAAGACATAGGATGTGTTGTATTGAAAAAAAAGGAGACCTCAAATTGATTAGAAATTATAATATTTGGTAAATTTACAAAAATTAAAAGATGAAACGAGCGTATTAAAATTATTATCACCCATGGGAATGACTAATAGCGAACAGCATGTGACCTTTTAAAAACATAAATATAGACACATGAAACAAATCTTAATTGCAAGCACCTCTACAGTGCATGGTAGCGGGTATTTAGACTACTTATTAGATGCCTTAAAAATACATTTTAAAAATGTAGATACCATTCTTTTTGTGCCTTATGCGCGTCCCGGTGGAATGTCTCATAAAGAGTATACAGCTGTTGTACAATTGGCTTTTTCTAAAATAGACAAGACTGTCAAAGGGCTGCATGAATTTGAAAATCCAATAGAAGCCATCAAAAATGCAAAAGGCATTTTTACGGGTGGAGGAAATACTTTTGTATTGGTCGACCAACTCTATAAAGCAAATATCTTTGATGCCTTAAAATCTGTTATTGAATCCGGCACACCCTATGTAGGCACTAGTGCAGGAAGTAACATTTGTGGGCTTACAATTGGTACATCAAATGATATGCCAATTGCTTATCCAAAAAGTTTTCAAACTTTGGGTGTTGTTCCGTTTAACATCAACCCCCACTATTTGGATCCTGATCCAAGCAGCACACATATGGGTGAAACTCGTGAAACCAGAATTCAAGAGTTTCATCACTTTAACTCACAACCCGTTATTGGATTGAGAGAAGGTAGTTATTTGGAAGTGTTAGGCTCAAAAATCACACTTAAAGGACCTTTAAACGCTCGCATATTTGAAAAAAATAAAACGCCTTATGAATTAAGTCCAGAAACGGATGTCTCGGGTTTAAATTAACCAATCACTTTTACAAAATGGTAGCCTAATTTTTGAAACCCATCTCTTTCGTAGAACTTTTGAGAAGGTTCATTATCAATATAGGCATTGAGTTCTATTGCCTCATACCCTTTTGATTTGACGTAGTCCTGAATCCAATTGATAAACTGTGTTCCTAAGCCTTTATTTCTATAAGTATCGTCAATAAACACATGATCTAATTCTACACTGCGACCCGAATAATGTCGAGTACAAAACCACAATCCAGAAACTCCTATAAGGTTGTCCGCATTATAAACCCCAATACATTCGTAATTCTGAGATACCATTTCCCTAAATCTTTCTAAAAGGAGCGCCTCTGTAATTGAGGGTTTAGACATTTTTTTAACTAATGGAACAACGATGTCAATGGACTCTGCAGAGATAATTTTGAATTGAAATTGCATTTAAAAGGATTTAACACTTCAAAAATACAACTATTTTTTAGCATCTAAATCTAACATCACATCTGAATATTATTTAAATCTTCTTATCTTTGGAGTCGTTTTAACAGCGAGATTATGAACAAGAAAGTTATTTTAATGATTTTAGATGGGTGGGGGAAATCTCCTGA
>JABAYY010000096.1 GCA_018608765.1 Flavobacteriaceae bacterium | reverse complement strand
CTTCCCTTCAAAAATCATTTTACTCATGTCAGCAATCGTGGCTATTGTGGTTCCTTGGGAATACATTGATAGTAAAAACAGATGTTAATGAATATGATTTTTATTTAATCGATTTGAACCGTATGCGATTTGAGTCAATGAATTTTAAAAAACGGATGCATAATTTTAGACGCCTCTGGTTATCCAAGACTATGATACACATTATGTCTAAAGAATATGCGGCACTAAGTGGCTTTAACATGTCAGATATTCAGAGCGGAATGTTACAGTACAGCCGTCAGTTTCAGAAAAAAATTGATTCTAAAAAATTAAAACGAAGTGGTCGAAAAATGGCTTTTAAGACTTCGAGCTAAACCGCAACATTATGCGTTCTCAAAGCATCATTTAACGAAGTCTTTTTGTTAGTGCTTTCTTTTCGTTTACCTATGATTAAAGCACAAGGAACATTGTAATTTCCAGATGGAAACTCCTTTACATAACTTCCAGGAATTACAACCGAACGTGCTGGTACAACACCTTTGTACTCAACGGGTTCATCTCCAGTAACATCAATGATTTTTGTACTCATAGTCAGGACAACTCCAGCGCCTAATACAGCCTCTGTTTCTACACGAACACCTTCAACTACTATACATCTTGACCCGATAAAAGCATTGTCTTCAATAATTACAGGGGCTGCTTGTAGTGGCTCTAAAACGCCACCAATTCCAACACCACCAGACAGGTGTACATTTTTCCCTATTTGTGCACAACTTCCAACAGTAGCCCATGTGTCAACCATGGTACCTTCGTCAACATATGCTCCAATATTTACGTAACTAGGCATCAAAATAGTACCTTTTGAAATGTAAGCACCGTGACGAGCAACGGCATGTGGTACTACACGAATGCCTTTTTCGGCATAGCCTGTCTTTAACGGAATTTTATCATGAAACTCAAACGGGCCAACTTCAATGGTTTCCATGGTCTGGATAGGGAAATACATGACCACTGCTTTTTTGACCCACTCATTTACTTGCCAGCCATCTGTTGTGGGTTCTGCAACTCTAAGGTCTCCTTTGTCTAATAAGTCAACGATTTTTCTAATCGCATTTTTTGTAGTATTTTCGTCTAATAGGCTTCGGTTTTCCCAAGCAGTTTCTATAAGTGAGCGTAAGCTATTCATTGCATCGAATTTTTTGCAAATATAAGTTAATAATAAAGTAATAAATAAATAAATGTGACTCATTATTGAAAGTAGGGTCAAATCTATGTAAAGCCCTGAATTTTTCTAAATTAAGCAATCCCCATTGTCTATTAAAACTCCTATCATTTCTGTTGTGATAACTACCTATAACCAGCCAGAGTGGTTGTCTAAAACCCTTTTAGGCTATCAATATCAGACTTTCGATTCTTTTGAAATCATAATTGCAGATGATGGTTCTGATGAACGTACAAAAGCAGTTATTGAAAAGTTTCAAAAACAAACAGGGCTAAGTATTGTTCATGTTTGGCATGAAGATCGTGGGTTTCAAAAGACTGCAATTTTAAACAAAGCGATCCTAGCTACTCGTTCAGATTATCTCATATTTACAGATGGAGATTGCATACCACGAAATGACTTTATAGCGGTGCATTATCAAAAAAGAAAATCAAATTCCTTTTTGTCAGGGGGGTATTTCAAACTTCCTAAAACGATATCTGACTTAATTACAGAGGCGGATATTGAAACGCAATCTTGTTTTAACCCAAAATGGCTTTTGAACCTTGGTCTTAAAAAAACCTTTAAGTTAAACAAATTATCATCTACGGGGTATAAGGAGTTTTTTTTAAATAAATATACAGTGACAAGTGCCACTTGGAATGGGATGAATTCCTCTGCTTGGAAAAAAGATATTTTGGCGGTTAATGGCTTTGATACACGAATGCAATATGGAGGGTTAGATCGCGAATTTGGTGAACGTTTGGTTAATAACAAAATCAAAGGTTTGCAAATTAGATACAGTGCGATCTGTGTGCATTTATTCCACTTAAGAGGCTATAAAAATGAAGCAGCTATAATTGCCAATAAAAATATTAGAGCTCAAACAAAAAAAGAGAAAATCATAAAAACTCCTTATGGAATCAATCAACTCTAAAGGATTAGTAAAGCTTTAAATTTGTATTTTTGCGTTCTATGGGACGCTTATTAGCAATCGATTATGGAGGTAAACGCAGTGGGATCGCTGTTACAGATGAAATGCAAATTATTGCTTCTGGATTAACGACAGTTGATACCAAAAACCTTATTACTTTCTTAAAAACCTATTGCAAGGATGAATCAGTAGATTTGTTCTTAATAGGCTTACCAAAACAAATGAATAATCAACTCTCTGAGAGTGAGCCGTTAATTCTAAAATTCATTAAAATTTTGAAAAAAGAAATACCTCACATCAATATTGAACGGGTGGATGAACGTTTTACCTCAAAGATGGCGTTTCAAACCATGATTGATAGTGGTCTCAAAAAAAAACAACGTCAAAACAAGGCGCTGGTCGATGAAATTAGTGCAACCCTTATCCTTCAATCCTACCTCCACAATAAATAATTATATAAGTATTATTTTATAATACCAAAAATCGTATTTTTGAGCCCTTATATTTAATAATATGATTTTACCAATTGTGGCTTATGGAGATCCAGTTCTTAAAAAAAGAGCGGTTGAAATTTCTAAAGACTATCCAGAACTAAAGCAAGTTATTGCCAATATGTACGAGTCTATGTATGGCGCTTATGGTGTAGGCTTGGCAGCTCCACAGGTAGGACTTTCTATACGCTTGTTTTTAGTGGATACAGCTCCTTTTTCTGAAGACGAAAGCTATTCCCCAGAAGAACAAGCAGAACTAAGTACTTTTAAACGCACCTTTATAAATGCCAAAATCCTAGAAGAATCAGGTGAAGAATGGGATTTTAATGAAGGTTGTTTAAGTATTCCTAATGTGCGTGAAGATGTTTCTAGATGTCCAAAAATAAAAGTGGAATATCAAGACGAGGATTTTAAAACACATGTTGAAGAATTTGATGGCTTAATAGCAAGAGTTATTCAACACGAATATGATCACATCGAAGGTATTCTTTTTACAGATAAAGTATCTTCTTTAAAAAAACGCTTATTAAAAGGAAAATTGACTAATATTTCCAAAGGAAAAACGAGTGTCGATTATCGCATGCGATTTCCAAATATTTCAAAAAAACGATCTTAAATCAATAATAAAATTAATCAATGGAGTTAGATAAAATTTTAGCCATTTCTAAAAAACCAGGCTTATACAAATTAATTACCCAATCTCGTGGCGGGTTTATCGCAGAATCTTTACTAGATCAAAAACGTATTTCAGTAAGCATTAGTAGTAATGTGAGTCTATTAAGTGAAATAGCGATTTACACACTTGGAGAAGAGTTGCCGTTAAAAGACGTGTTGTTAAAGATATTTGACAAAGAAAAAGGAGCCGAAACAAGTACCAGTCCAAAAGCCTCAAAAGATGATTTAGAAGCTTATTTTTTCTCTGTACTTCCTGATTACGATGAAGATCGTGTGTATCCGAGTGATATCAAAAAGATTTTAAATTGGTATAATTTATTAAATAAAAACGAGCTACTCGATTTTAAAACCGAAGCTTCTAGTACAGAAGAAGAAGAATAAAAAAAGCAGCTTAGAGCTGCTTTTTTTAACACCTTATTTTAGAATGTTTACACACTTAACAAAAGAATTTAACTACAATTGGAAATTAGCTGCTCCTGTCATTATGGGCATGCTTGGTCATACGTTTGTTGGTCTTGTGGATAACATTATGGTCGGACAATTGGGGTCTGCAGAACTGGCAGCTGTTTCGCTTGGAAATAGTTTTTTCTTTGTCGCAATGTCCATAGGGATTGGTTTTTCTACAGCAATCACTCCTTTAGTTGCGGAAGCTGATTCTGAGAATGATTTCAAAAAAGGGAAATCCGCTTTCAAGCATGGCTTGTTTTTGTGTATTGTTTTAAGTCTACTGTTGTATGGAATGATTTTACTTGCTAAACCGCTCATGTATTTCATGAAACAACCTGAGGAAGTGGTGATTTTAGCAATGCCTTATTTGAATATTGTCGCAATATCATTAATCCCACTTATTATTTTTCAAGGGTTTAAACAGTTTAGCGATGGCCTGTCACTGACAAAACACGCCATGTATGCCACCATCATTGCGAATGTTATAAACGTTGGATTTAATTACTTGTTGATTTTTGGAAAATTTGGTTTTCCAGAAATGGGAATTGTTGGGGCTGGAATTGGAACCCTGATTTCTCGAGTTTCTATGATTGTCTTAATCTGGTTTTTACTTAAAAATGACAAAAAAGCACAGGCGTTTGTAACGCATATTAAGCTGTTTGTGTTGGATAATTCCATGCTTAAAAAAATCATGAACCTTGGATTGCCTAGTGCCATGCAGATGCTATTTGAAGTGGCTATTTTTACAGCAGCAATTTGGCTGAGTGGTGCGTTGGGTAAAAATGCGCAAGCAGCAAACCAAATTGCATTGAATTTATCCTCCATGACCTTTATGATTGCGATGGGGCTTAGTGTCACTGCAATGATTCGTGTTGGCAACCAAAAAGGATTAAAAAACTACGTTGAACTTCAGCGCATTGCCAAGTCCATATTTTTAATGGGAATTTTATTTGCTTCTGTATTTGCCATTCTTTTCTTGGTTTTTCACAATCAGTTTCCAGCGCTATATCTCGATTTAAAAGATGTAAATAACTATTTAGACAACCAAGAAGTTGTGGCAATCGCCTCAAAATTACTTTTGGTTGCTGCACTGTTCCAACTAAGTGACAGTACTCAAGTTGTGTTTTTAGGAGCTTTAAGAGGCTTACAAGACGTAAAAATCCCAACGCTGTTGACTTTTATTTCTTATTGGATGATTGGGTTTCCAACAAGTTATTTTCTTGGAAAGGAAGATGTTTATGGAAGTGTAGGTATCTGGGTTGGACTTTTAGTAGGATTAGGGTCGGCATCAATTTTTTTATATCTTAGATTTATATATTTAACAAACCGTTTAATACAAACTCATAACAACTAAGCATGGAATTACCAAAATTTATTCTCGGAGATAACACTAAATTTCCAACAGCAATTTATGTAATACATACAGAATTCCCTCGTTTTATCATCAATTTAGAAACTGATGAAGTGGAGTGGTTAGAAGATTTTGATACGCAAGATGAAGAAGAGCTGCTTTCAGAAACAGAAACAGCCATTAAAGAAGCGACTGCTTTTTATGATTCTGAAGTTTCAACTTACGACGAATAATTATGTTAGATCAGCTTATAGAATTTGACCGTTCACTATTGCTTTACCTGAACAACTTAGGTACTTCCTCTTGGGATGGGTTTTGGGCAGTGGTTACTAATAAGTTGACTTTTATTCCTTTATATCTCGTTCTGATTATTTTAATTGTAATAAGAAAACGCTTAACTATTAAAGGGGTTCTAATTCTAGTACTCATAATTGCTGGAATGATCTTATTTACCGATCAAACAACAAACTTTTTTAAATTTACTTTTGAACGCCTTCGTCCATGCGCCCAAGAAGGGGTGTTGGAATATATCAGACAAGGGGAGTGTTGGGGCTATGGTTTTTTCTCTGGACATTCATCTAATTCAATGGCAACAGCAATTTTTACAGGTCTATTGTTGCGTCCATTCTATAAAAACTTAATTTATTATATGATCGTCTGGAGTGTTGTTGTGGCTTACAGTCGCATCTACTTAGGGCTTCACTATCCTTTAGATATTCTATGCGGTTTATCCTTTGGGGCGTTATCAGGTTACTTGTTTTACAATATTTTCACCCGTTTACGAAAGCGTTTTGTGAAGGTTTAGTAGGTATTCAGCTGCTGCAAAAGGGGAGCGTTTATTTTCAGTAATTAGTTCCAGTTGTGTTTTTAATTCCTTAGCGATTGTTTCATTTTGAAAAAACTGATCTTTTAATTGGTTTTCGATGGATTGAAGCAGCCAAAAAGTGTTTTGTTCCTGTCGTTTTTTAGTGAAATAGCCCTTTTTGTTGGTATGACTCATGTACTCAGATATTAAATTCCAAGCAGCATCGATGCCTTTGTTTTTAATGGCGCTACACAATACGACCTTAGGAGTCCATCCAGAAGCCTTAGCGGGGTAGAAGTGAAGCGCACGGTTAAATTCCACCTTAGCTAGTTTGGCTGCCGTTAGGTTGTCTCCATCCGCTTTATTAATTATAATAGCATCTGCCATTTCAATAATTCCTCGTTTGATTCCTTGTAGTTCATCACCAGCACCCGCAAGTTTCAATAATAAAAAGAAATCAACCATGCTGTGTACCGTAGTCTCACTTTGTCCAACGCCCACGGTTTCAATCAGAATCACATCGTAGCCAGCAGTCTCACAAAGGGTGATGGTTTCTCGTGTATGTCGTGCCACGCCACCCAAAGAATCGCCTGCTGCAGATGGACGGATAAATGCATTCGGATTTTTGACCAATGCATCCATACGAGTTTTATCACCCAAAATACTGCCTTTACTCAGGCTGCTACTCGGGTCCACTGCCAATACCGCCACTTTTTTACCAAGCGCGGTTAAATAGGTTCCGAGTGCTTCAATAAACGTGCTTTTCCCTACGCCAGGAACGCCTGTGATTCCAATTCTTATAGATGGTTTTTGATGTTTTAAGCAGTTTTCAATCAGTATATTTGCCTTTGCTTTGTGCGCAGCATTATGACTTTCAATGAGTGTGATGCTGCGACTGAGTGCAGCTGTGTTCCCGCTTAGGATTCCCTCAAGCAATGTCGCAGTAGAAGGTTGATCCTGTCGCTTCTTTTTTAAATTAGAAATCGCATGTTTGCTCGTGGGTTCTTGGTTTGAAACCCCTACTTTTTCTTGAAGTGCTGTTTTATTTAGTTGCTCTTTGTCCACATATCATCTATTGTCGCTAAATTAATCTAATTTTTTATATTAGGATTGTTTTTTTGATTGTACGTATCTTTATGACTTATTTGATGTAATGGATTTTAATGCTTTTTTATTTGGGTTGTCCAAAGCCCCAGTTAAGGTCATAGCGCCTTCAGTTGATTTTGGCGACTATGTTTCTATAGATTTGTCAACGAACACTAAAGCCCTCAAAGACTTCGATACTACTTGCTCTAACTCTTGGATCGTATATATTAATCAGTACCTTCAAAGTCGAAATAAATGCATTGCTTTTGGAGGGTATTTAGAGTCGCGGTCTATTTATAATAGAAGCAACTATTTTAATTCTAAAAGTGCATTAGAGACGCGGAATATCCATTTGGGAATTGACTTGTGGTGTGCAGCTGAAACCCCTGTATTGGCGGCTTTTGATGGCGTTGTACACAGCTTTCAAGATAACACAAATCATGGGGATTATGGCCCGACTATTATCCTAAAACACTGCATTGATAACGTTGAGTTTTATACGCTCTACGGTCATTTGTCTAGGTCATCAATCAAAGGTTTAAAAGAAAATACTTATATATCTGATTCACAAGTTATTGGTTATTTAGGAAACGCGTCTGTTAACGGTGATTACGCGCCCCATTTACACTTTCAAATCATTAAAAACATTGAAGACAATGAAGGTGATTACCCAGGCGTTTCTTCACAAAAAAATTTAGCATTTTATCGTGATAACTGCCCCGATCCGAATTTGGTTTTGAAGTTGTATTAGGAATTGTTTTTTCAAATAAATTCCTAAAAATTTACGTTAAAAGTAAAGATTGTTTGATGGCTATTAAGTTGCTTATTATTGCAATGAATTTTTATCAGTACATGTTGATATTATTTTATCTAACGTCAAGTCTATATTCCCATTCGAACTCACTAATGTGTTTTTCTAATTGTCTAAAGTTTTTAGGAGATAATTTTATGGTAGAATCTGGTTTATGAAAAGTATTCTCATAAAAATCAATGTATTCTCCAATCGCACAAACCACTTGAGAATCTGAAAATCTTCGGTCGAAAAGCCAAATCTTTAAATAGTATGGTTCACCTAATTTATCAAGCGTTATTTTCCAAGAATCATAAATTTCAATCAATCCACTCGTAATTCGTTTTCTTGTCTCCCTTTTCGGTTCAGGTATAATACTATTGGTCAAAGCAAGTCCGCTCCACGGATGTACTCGAATTTTAACGTAATCACGTTTATAATCTTTTAGATAATCAAGATTTAAATGTTTATAGTTATTAATCCACTTCTCAATATCATTCCAGCGTCTTTTATGTCCTCTTATTTTTTTGCTTCTCATTTAGTTTCTCGAATTTCGTTCTTGGCAAATACCCCACAACTACTGTATATCAGCACTGTTGCGTTTATTTCGTTTATATATTTTCATTTATTTTTCACTATAAATCATTGATTTTAAGTGTTTTCAGACTCAATCATGCAATCCAAAGGGCTTTGGGTATTTGCAAGAGAATTCTTGTCGTTATGGGAGAGCTATTTTTTTTGCATTCATTTCACAGCTCCGCTGGTAGAGTCCCATTTATAAAAATGATGAGAACCTACAATCAAGCAGCACTTCACAGCCTTTCTACTTCTTACTTTCGAGCTATTGGTTTTTGAAGATTTCGATCTGGGGAGATAAAATCAGTTATAAACTTATAAAAAAAACCACGTACATCCTAAAATATACGTGGTTTTAACAGTTCACTTTTACAAGTTAAGACTCCTTATTCATCGGTGAGTACCCATTCTCCTTTGGCAATAAGTGGTTCCGCTTGTTTGTATTTGGTAGTCTTTTTTTCGCCACTCATCACATGCTTAATCGTCACACGGTCGTTACGTCCAATTTTTGGCTGGTCCCTTGTAATCGTTTCCACCACTTGTTGTTGACGTTGGGTATTTCCTGCTGCTCTCGATTCTGCAGAACGCTCGTCTAAGTTTTGGATATTTTCTTTTGACGTTTGTGTTTTCTCACGTCGGCGTGTTTTTGCTTCTTGAATGACATTGGCTGTTTCTTGAGGAATCTCACCTTTAAACAAGAAAGAAATCACATCTTTATTTACTTGGTCAATCATGGACTTAAACAGTTCAAACGACTCAAACTTATAAATCAATAACGGGTCTTTTTGTTCGTGTACCGCCAATTGTACTGATTGCTTCAGCTCGTCCATTTTTCGTAAATGGGTTTTCCAAGCATCGTCAATAATCGCTAAAGAAATATTTTTCTCAAAATCGGTCACCAACTGTTTTCCGTTGGTTTGATATGCTTTTTCAAGATCGGTTACGACTTGTAATGATTTTACACCATCCGTAAAAGGCACTACAATACGCTTGAACTTATCGCGCTGTGTTTCATAGACATTTTGAATCACTGGAAATGCTAATTCCGCATTGCGTTCCATTTTAGAAATATAATGTTGAAAAGCAGTTTTGTAAACGGTTCCAGAAATATCTTGTGCCGTCATAGTTGAGAACTCATCTGCGGTGACAGGAGAGCTCATTGAAAAATAACGAATCAATTCAAACTCAAAGTTTTTATAATCGTTGTTAGCCTTGTTGTCTTCCGTAATAATTTCTGACGTATCATAAATCATATTTGCCAAATCGACGCGTAGGCGCTCTCCAAATAGGGCGTTATAGCGACGTTTGTACACCACTTCACGCTGAGAGTTCATCACATCATCATATTCCAAAAGACGCTTACGGACTCCAAATTGGTTTTCTTCTACTTTTTTCTGAGCACGCTCAATAGATTTAGAAATCATAGAATGCTGAATCACTTCACCTTCTTCCAGACCCATACGGTCCATCATTTTGGCTATACGTTCGCTTCCAAAAAGACGCATTAAATTATCTTCTAAAGACACATAAAACTGTGAGCTTCCTGGATCTCCCTGACGTCCTGCACGCCCACGTAACTGTCTATCGACACGACGAGAATCGTGACGTTCGGTCCCTACAATGGCCAATCCGCCTGCGGCTTTCACTTCCTCGGAGAGTTTAATATCCGTTCCACGACCTGCCATATTGGTAGCAATGGTCACCTGTCCGGGTTGTCCGGCTTCCGCTACAATGTCTGCCTCTTTCTTATGTAACTTTGCATTTAAGACGTTGTGAGGAATTTTTCGAATGCTCAACATTTTCCCAAGCAATTCACTAATTTCTACATTGGTCGTTCCAATAAGTACTGGACGCCCTGCTTTGGATAAATTAGTCACTTCGTCAATGACGGCATTGTATTTTTCTCGTTTGGTTTTATAAACTAAATCTTCGCGATCATCTCTGGCAATTGGTCGGTTGGTTGGAATCTCGATGACATCCAATTTATAAATCTCCCAAAACTCACCAGCTTCAGTAACCGCTGTTCCTGTCATTCCAGAAAGCTTTCGGTACATTCTAAAGTAATTCTGTAAGGTCACTGTTGCAAAAGTTTGTGTGGCCGCTTCAATTTTTACATTTTCTTTGGCTTCAATTGCTTGGTGCAATCCATCACTGTAACGACGTCCGTCCATAATACGGCCGGTTTGCTCATCGACAATCATGACTTTATTTTCCATTACCACATATTGAATGTCTTTTTCAAAGAGGGCATAGGCTTTTAAAAGTTGATTCAAGGTATGGATCCGTTCCGATTTAATTCCAAACTCTCTAAACAATTCTTCTTTGAGTTCAGCTTCTTTTTCAGTAGCAAGGTTTTGAGTTTCAATTTTTGAAATTTCCATGCCAATCTCAGGCATTACAAAAAAGTCTGGGTTGTCTTTTCCAGATAAATATTCAACGCCTTTGTCAGACAATTCAATCTGATTGTTTTTTTCATCAATGACATAATAGAGTTCTTCATCCACTTTGGGCATTTCTCTATTGTTGTCTTGCATATAAAAATTCTCGGTTTTTTGAAGGAGTTGTTTGATGCCTTCTTCACTCAAAAATTTAATTAATGCTTTGTTTTTTGGGATCCCTCTAAAAACACGTAACAATTGGAATCCACCTTGTTTGGTATCTCCAGCAGCAATCGTTTTTTTAGCCTCGGCTAATATGCCTGTAAGGTATTTGCGTTGAACTCCGACAATGTCTTCTACTTTTGGTTTTAATTCCATAAACTCATGACGGTCGCCTTGAGGAATGGGTCCTGAAATAATCAAAGGCGTTCGTGCATCATCAATTAAAACAGAATCAATTTCATCGACAATCGCGTAATGGGGTGGACGTTGTACAAGATCGTCGGGCGTATGTGCCATATTATCTCTTAGGTAGTCAAATCCAAATTCATTATTCGTACCGTAAGTAATATCGGCATTGTAAGCGTTTTTTCGTTCCTGAGAATTCGGTTGGTGGTAATCAATACAATCAATACTTAAGCCATGAAACTGAAAGATAGGCGACATCCAAGCACTGTCACGTTTAGCTAAGTAATCATTCACGGTTACTAAGTGAACGCCTTTGCCTGTGATCGCATTCAAATATACTGGGAGCGTTGCTACGAGTGTTTTTCCTTCTCCTGTATGCATCTCAGCAATTTTCCCTTGATGCATCGCGACACCTCCTATAAGCTGAACGTCGTAGTGTACCATGTCCCAAGTGATGGGTTTTCCAGCGGCATCCCAAGAGTTGGCCCATAAGGCTTTTTCACCATCCAAAGTCACATAGTCTTTGGTTCCTGAAAGTTCTCGATCAAAAGGGCTTGCAGTTACTTCAATTTGTGGGTTGTCAACAAAACGTCTGGCAGTTTCTTTAATAACAGAAAATGCTTCTGGAAGAATTGCGTCTAACACTTCTTGTGTCTTCGCATACACTTCATCTTTTAATCCATCAATTTCTAAATAGATGTCTTCTTTTCGGTCGATATCCTCTGTAGTGTCTGCTTCCGAGTATAATTCAGCGATGGAGTCTTCAAGCGCTTTACAAGCGTCAGAAATCTTTAATTTGAATTCTTGAGTTTTAGCTCTTAGTGCATCATTGCTTAGAGCGGCAATGGCTGCTTCAAACGTTTTTATTTTATTAACGACTGGCATAATTGCCTTCACGTCTTGTTTGGATTTATCTCCAACGAATACTTTTAGTACCGAATTCA
>JABAYY010000033.1 GCA_018608765.1 Flavobacteriaceae bacterium | reverse complement strand
ACTGTCACAGACTTTGCGAGGTTTCTAGGTTGATCTACATTTCTTTCCAACATCACAGCGATGTGGTACGATAGTAATTGCAAAGGAATGGTTGTTAGTAGAGGTGAAAGCAACTCTAAAGTTTCCGGAACCTCAATCACATGGTCCGCAATATCTCTGACTTGGGTATCACCTTTAGTCACGACGGCAATAATTTTCCCTTTTCTAGATTTGATTTCTTGAATGTTACTCACCACTTTTTCGTAATGTCCAAATTTGGTAGCAATGACAGCGATGGGCATGTTTTCATCTATAAGTGCGATCGGGCCATGCTTCATTTCTGCTGCTGGATACCCTTCGGCATGGATATAAGATATTTCTTTGAGTTTCAAAGCACCTTCTAGAGCCACTGGAAAATTAAACCCCCGACCTAAATATAAAAAGTTTTTAGCGTCTTTATAAATTGCTGCAATTTCTTTGGCTATGCCATCTGATTTAAGAGTGGCTTCTACTTTTTCAGGCATGGTTTCTAGTTCTACTAGATGCCTTCTAAAGTCAGAGTTTGACATGGTGCCTTTTGCTTTTGCCAATCGCAATGCAATGAGAGTTAGCACTGTAATCTGAGTCGTAAATGCTTTGGTGGAAGCCACTCCAATTTCGGGTCCTGCATGAGTGTAAGCCCCTGCATGAGTTTCTCTTGAAATGGTAGATCCAACCACATTACACACTCCAAATACAAAGGCGCCTTTTTCCTTAGCGAGTTTGATAGCAGCAAGTGTATCGGCTGTTTCCCCAGATTGAGAAATGGCGATAACCACATCATTTTCTGAAATCACAGGGTTTCGGTATCGAAATTCTGAAGCGTATTCTACCTCTACAGGAATTCGTACCAAGTCTTCAATAATGTATTCTGCAACCAATCCCGCATGCCAAGAAGTTCCACAAGCGATGATAATAATACGGTTAGCGTTCAAAAACTTACCCATATTATCTTCAACTCCTGCCATTTTTATGATGCCTTCATCAATTAATAATCGGCCTCTATAAGTGTCTTTGATTGCATTTGGTTGCTCAAAAATTTCTTTAAGCATAAAATGATCGTAACCTCCCTTTTCAATTTGCTCAAGATTTATTTTTAGCTCTTGAACGTAGGGGCTAACGATTTTATCATCTTTAATGTTTCTTACGTTTAACGGCTTGTGCAACCTAATCACCGCCATTTCCTCGTCTTCTAAATACACAGCATTGTTGGTGTATTCTATAAAAGGAGACGCATCGCTGGCAATAAAAAATTCATTTTCGCCAACACCAATTGCAAGTGGACTTCCAAGGCGCGCCACTACAATTTCATTTGGTTTTTTTATGTCAAAGACCGCAATAGCATAAGCGCCTACAACTTGGTTGAGTGCAACTTGCACCGCTTTTCCGAGTTTTAAATCGCTATTTTTTTGAATGTCCTCAATGAGATTTACTAAAACCTCCGTATCTGTATCTGACGAAAATTTATAGCCTCTTTTTATAAGCTCTTCTTTGAGTGCACCATAGTTTTCGATAATCCCATTATGTATGATCACTAGATCGCCAGAATTAGAAAAATGAGGATGCGAATTCACATCGTTTGGAACGCCGTGAGTTGCCCAACGTGTATGGCCAATTCCTAAGTTACCTACCGGATTGATTTGTTCAGAAACTTTAGATTCTAAATCGACAACTTTTCCTTTGGTCTTTGAGAGTTTGATTTCAGAACCATCATAGAGTGCAATTCCAGCACTGTCATAACCTCTATATTCTAATCGTTGAAGTCCTTTTAGTATCACTGGATAGGCGTCTCGATGGCCAATGTATCCTACAATTCCACACATAAATTTTAGTTATTAGGCTCTGTACTTGGTTCGGTATAATAGATATTAAGCTTCACTCTTTTGGCAGCAACAGGAGAGTTGTTTCCATGAAGAACAACACTTTTAGGAGACAATACAGTTCCTGCAGGGATGCCTTCTATTTCAGCGCCTTCAATATCAATACTATTTTGGAATCCTCTTGTAGCAGCAGCTCCAACATTAGAAGACACAACAAGTCCAAGCCTCACATTTGTAGAGTCGTCAATGACGATGTTATTTAAATGTTCTGTCAATCTAATTTTATATTTCTTTTGTTCTGTACCATCCGCACTTGTTTCGGTGCTTAAAGGCACTAAGTGTGTGAATTTAGAATCGGCAGAAGCCGTATTGACTGTTTGATCTAAAAAGAAGTCAGTCATAGGAATATTATTGTCTATATCATAAATATAAACTCTGTTAGGAAGGTCGGAATTCGACTGTGTTTCGTCGACATAAAATTCTAAATAAGCTTCGTTTATCAAGCGTTTTACAGTTACCAATCCGTTGTTTACTTCTCTAAACTCGTTCAGTTGATCTTCTTCTGAGTTTCCAACTTGGTCGGCAAATAATTCAACTACTGCCATTGAGCCTTCGCCCCCTTTAAGATACAGATAGTCGTCGCCTTCTGAGTCTGTCGTTGTATCTTCAATGGTTTGTAACAAAGAAGCATTAAATGTATTGTCAAAAATATTCACACGATTTCCTGTGAAATTCATTTCATATTCGCCTTGAAGGGTAATTGTTGAGGTTTCTTCATCCGCAGTAATGGTTTCTTCGTAGGAGTAATAGATGGTGACATTAGCATCCGATGAAGCAAAGTTCAATTGCATTAGATGTCCTTGTGTAGGAGAAATTGGTTCCGCCTTAAAGTAAAGCCCTCTAAAATAATCTAAAAAATCACTGGCTTTTGTAAGGACGACATCTTCTTCTTTTGAAAAGATTAAGTCGTCCCAAAACATTGCGTTAGGGTTTGAGTTTGGAGCTGGGATAGTATTGCTAAACAGGTGCACTCTTAAACTTGGTTGTAATGTAGACGCAAGTTCAAAAACGTTGGTTTCCTCATTGTTTTCCCATAAATCTATGGGATTTTCACTTGGGAAATAGCTGTTGTTTTGATAAATCAATTGTCCTTCAAGATCAGAAGCCCCTATTGTTTCGCCTTGTGCTAAAGTTCCATTAGAGTAGTAATTTTGAGTAGCATCTAAGTCAGCGTTTGGGTCAAAAGCTCTTAGGTAATAGTTGTTTTTAAAAATGGATAATTTTATGGGATCGCTTCCATACAAAGAGTCCAGGGTATAGGTTGTAGACTCTCCAACCTCTGCAGTGTTTGCGTAAGGAATTGTTAATACTACAGAATCTAAAACAGTCTCATCTCCAAAATCAGGAGCATATGTTCGGGGCGCTAATTGTCCTACATAGTCAGCGTTAGAGCCTCCAAATAGAGGGTCGTAATAGTAGCCTAAAAGATTTTCAGAAAGTCCATCAGATTGAAATGAGGTAATTTTTTTATTGTAAGTATTTACGGGATATATGCCGTGTGTAATTTTAAAATCGGGGGTCCCCACAATTCCAGTTCCAATTTCAGAAAAATCATTGTCACAGGCCTGAATCATAAAAATCACAGATAAAACACAAACGGATTTAAATGATACGGAGTTAAAATATTTCATATTAAGGGGCTAGTTTTAAGATTTGTGTGTTATAAAATTCAGTGTATGCTTCGGCAAAAGCTTCTGGATATTGGTAATCTAATACCGGTTTTTCACAATTAGTAAGGTAGTCTTCCAATTCTTCAGGAAGATCTTGAGATCCTCGAATCAATCCATCTGAAAAATCAACCGCTACCTTCATCAAGTTAGTGTAGCTAGGAGTCTTGAGCTTATTGATATATGTGTCTTCAATTTCATCAAACTTGATTTTGTCAACCATACCCATATTAAGCGTTTTGTCAAAACTTTGGTTGTAAATAGAAGTTACAATTTTACTCTCTTTAAAAAGAGGTTCGTCTTTATAGTATTGCTTTAGATATAACGGCAACAAAGAAGCGAGCCATCCATGTACATGGATAATGTCGGGAGCCCAATTTAGTTTCTTTACAGTCTCTATAACCCCTTTAGCAAAAAATATAGCACGTTCATCATTGTCATCAAACAATTCACCGTTTTCATCGGTAAATGTTGCTTTACGTCTGAAATATTCTTCGTTATCAATAAAATATACTTGAATGCGTTCTTTTGGAATCGAAGCTACTTTTATAATTAATGGCATGTCTAAATCATTAATCACTAAGTTGATTCCTGAAAGACGAATTACTTCATGCAATTGGTGTCTTCTTTCGTTGATATTTCCATAACGCGGCATGAATATTCGTATCTGCCCACCTTGTTTGTTTACCATTCTCGGCGCTTCAAATGACATGGAGGAAATCTCCGTTTCAGGTAAATATGGAACAACCTCGGACGAAACGTATAATATTCTCTTATCTTTCATAAGTTCTGTAAGTTTTAGCGTTATCAACAAAAAACACGCAAAAATACAAAATTTTATGCAGATTAACAGTAATACCTTAAGTTTGCACGCTGTTAATTATTTACTAAATGCGAGTTTATACATCTAAAGCTGAGTTAAGCGCCTTTATATCCAAGGAAAGTACGACTACTTTTTCATTGGGATTTGTGCCAACAATGGGTGCGCTACATTCAGGACACCTATCCTTAGTGAAAGCTGCTTTGGCTGAAAACACGCTAGTAGTTGTCAGTATTTTTGTGAACCCGACTCAATTTGACAATCCAAACGATTTAAACACTTATCCACGCACTTTGATAGAAGATGTTCAATTGTTGGAAACGCTTTCTAAAACCATGATTTTAGTTTACGCCCCAACGGTTGAGGATGTTTACGGATCTCAAATGAATGCTGAGAAGTTCGATTTTGGAGGTCTTGAATTTCAAATGGAAGGCAAATTTAGAACAGGCCATTTTGATGGAGTTGGAACAATCGTAAAACGCTTGTTTGAAATTGTAAAACCCAACAATGCTTATTTTGGAGAAAAAGATTTTCAGCAATTACAAATTATCAAAAAGATGGTTGGACTCACTAAGTTGTCAGTAAATATTATAGGGTGTCCAATTGAACGCGAGTCTAACGGACTCGCTATGAGTTCACGAAACAGCCGTTTATCTGATGAAGAAAAAGAGATAGCAGCCTTAATTTATAAAACACTTCAATCCGTTAAAGAAAAATTTGAATTTGAAAATCATACAGACATTTCTACTTGGGTAACGACTCAATTTTTCAATCACCATTTGTTTGAATTAGAATATTTTCAAATTTCAGACACTGAAAATTTAGCCCCTATTCAACAAAAAAATGAAACTAAAACATACCGTGCATTTATAGCAGTTTTTGCAGGAGATGTTCGATTAATTGACAATATAGCTTTAAATTAATTACCTTTGAGAACTATGCAAATACAAGTCGTAAAATCTAAAATACACCGCGTAAAAGTAACCGGAGCTGCCCTCGATTATATTGGGAGTATTACTATTGATGAAGACTTAATGGATGCCGCCAATATAATTCAAGGCGAAAAAATCCAAGTCGTTAATAATAACAATGGCGAACGTCTGGACACCTACGTGATTCCAGGTCCTAGAAACTCAGGAGAAATCACCCTTAATGGTGCGGCGGCACATAAGGTCTCTATCGGAGATGTTTTGATATTAATTACATATGCTTTCATGGATATCGAATCTGCTAAAACATTCAAGCCATCTTTAGTGTTTCCGAATGAAGCCAATAACCTATTAAACTAAGTTTTTGAACAATAAACTCAAATCAGCACTAAAAATTAGTCTTCCACTTTTGTTAGGAGCTGTGTTGGTCTGGTATTCACTAACCAAAATCTCAATTCCGTTATTAGTAGGCTATTTCAAGAATGCTGATTATTTTTGGGTTGGTTTAGGAGTTTTTTTCGGGCTATTAAGTCACTTATCACGTGCATACCGTTGGCGATTTCAGTTAGAGCCTATGGGATATAATATTAAACTTGGGAATAGTATAATGGCAGTTTTTGCAACCTATCTCATTAATTACACGATCCCAAGAGCAGGCGAAATTGCAAGAGCTTCAATACTAACCAACTACGAAGGGGTGCCTTTTGAAAAAAGTTTTGGCACGATCGTTTCAGAGCGCATTGCCGATATGGTTGTCATGCTAGGAATTATTTCTGTGACCCTATTGTTGCAATATGACTTTATTTTCACCAAACTCTCAGAAAATATTAACCCAGTAAAATTATTAATAATAGGGAGCGTAAGTCTTGGTTTAATCTTTATTACGATCGTAATTATTCGAAGAGGAAACTCTAAAATTGCTGTAAAAATTAAATCTTTTATGAATGGCTTAATCGAAGGTCTTCTTAGTATTTTTAAGATGAAAAAGAAAGGGCCTTTTGTTTTTCACACGCTTTTCATTTGGGGAATGTATGTACTCATGTTTTATGTGACCTCATTTTCTGTTCCTGAAACAAGCAACATCCCTTTCGCAGCTATTTTAATTGGATTTATTTTGGCTAGTTTTAGTATTGCAGCTACAAATGGAGGTATCGGATCCTATCCTCTTGCTATTTTTGCAGCATTCTCTCTTTTTGATATCCCTGAAGACCCCAGCATTGCTTTCGGATGGATTATGTGGACCTCTCAAACCATAATGGTTATAGTCTTGGGGGGACTCTCACTTCTCTTTTTGCCGATTTATAATAGAGTATACCCAAAACAAACTTCAGAATAGTATATTTCTTTTTCGGTTATTTTCTTAACTTGGCAACACAAATTTTTAATAACAATAAATGAAGTTTTTTGTTTTATCAGCTCTACTGTGTTTTAATCTAACCCTAGCTCAGACGGTATATGAATCGATGGAATCTGAATCCTTAGGAACCACACGACAATTAAAAATACAGCTTCCTCGTAATTACGAAGAGAATTCCGAAAAATACTATCCCTTAGTAGTTGTTTTTGATGGGGATTACCTTTTTGAAGTAGTTGGCGGAAATGTAGATTATTATTCCTACTGGGAGGATATGCCAGAAGCCATTGTTGTAGGCGTGACCCAAGACGACTCAAGGTCAGAAGATTGTTATATCTCACAAGAAGATAATTTACCTTCTAAAACAGGGGCTCAGTTTTATGATTTTATCGAAAATGAACTTCTTGCTTTTATGAGTGAAAACTACCGTACTCTCAACTTTAGAGTTGCGATAGGGCACGGAAAAACAGCTAATTTTATTAATTATTTTTTATTTAATAACCGTCCTGTTTTTAATGCATTTGTGGCTTTAAGTCCGAGTTTAACTTCTAGTATGGAAGAAAATCTGGTAAGCAGACTCAGCCTTGAAACTGATTATAAAACATTTTACTATCTATCGACCGCTGCCCTAGATATCAAACGAAATAAAAAGCAAATTACAGCTCTTAACAACAAGGTTTCTGCCTTGGAGAATGCCAACCTTCTTTATGGCTTTGACAGTTTTGAGGACGCCAATCATTATTCACTTGCAGCCCAATCCATTCCAAAGGCTTTAGAAACTATATTTTTAGTATTTCAGCCAATTAGCAAAACAGAGTATAAAGAACACATCTTAACTTTAGAAACTTCACCTGTGGATTATCTCATTGAAAAATATGCTACGATTGAAACCTTATTCGGTATTGAAAAGCAAATATTAGTGAACGATTTTAGAGCCATTGCAGCAGCAATAAAAAAAACAAAACAATTTAAATATTACGAAGAGTTAGGGAAAATTGCCAGAAAACAACACCCCAACACCGTCCTAGGTAGTTTTTATTTAGCGCGTTATTATGAAGAAACAGGCAAGCCAAAAAAAGCAATGAACATTTATAGGTCTGCCTACACACTTGAAGAAATAGGAGGTTATACAAAAGACGATATGCTTGAAAGAGCAGATCAAATTAAACAAGAATTCGGACTCTAATGGCTAAAGTAAAAACCACTTTTTTTTGTCAGAGCTGTGGGGCTCAATTTGCCAAATGGCAAGGACAATGTACCTCTTGTAAATCTTGGAACACCATCACTGAAGAACTCGTTCAAAAACCTGATAAAAAAGATTGGAAGACTGGAACTCAAAGTGCGCCAAACCGTGTTTCTAAACCTTTAAAAATTTCTGAGATTGACACCACTAAAACCGTTCGAATGGATACTGCCGATGGGGAGTTAAATCGTGTTTTAGGAGGCGGAATTGTCCCGGGATCCCTCACCCTTTTAGGAGGAGAACCAGGTATAGGCAAAAGTACCCTTATGTTACAAATATCTTTGAAATTACCATATAAGACACTGTATGTTTCTGGAGAAGAAAGTCAAAAACAAATCAAATTGCGCGCAGAACGCATTCAACCACTGAATGATACCTGCTATATTTTAACTGAAACAAAAACGCAACATATATTCAAACAAATTGAAGCCCTTCAACCCGATGTGTTGATTATTGATTCAATTCAAACGTTACAAAGCGATTACTTAGAAGCCTCTGCAGGCAGCGTTTCTCAAATAAAAGAATGTACAAGTGAGCTTATTAAATTTGCGAAAGAAACAGCAACCCCTGTCATTTTAATTGGTCATATCACTAAAGATGGCTCGATTGCAGGACCAAAAATATTAGAGCACATGGTAGATACCGTTCTTCAGTTTGAAGGCGATAGAAATCATGTGTTTAGAATTTTAAGAGCCCATAAAAATCGTTTTGGATCTACACACGAAATGGGAATTTATGAAATGTTGGGCACTGGCTTGCGTGAAGTTACCAACCCATCTGAAATTCTAATTTCCAAAAAAGATGAAGCTCTTTCTGGCAATGCTATTGCGGTCACCCTCGAAGGGGTTCGACCCCTACTAATTGAGGTTCAAGCTCTGGTAAGTACGGCAGTTTATGGAACGCCGCAACGCAGCGCGACCGGTTTTAATGCCAAAAGACTCAACATGCTCTTAGCTGTCTTAGAAAAGCGAGCAGGCTTTAGACTGGGAGCAAAAGATGTGTTTTTAAATATTACAGGAGGAATTAATGTGGACGACCCAGCCATTGATTTGGCGGTCGTTGCAGCAATTTTATCGTCTAATGACGACGAAGCCTTGGCTAAAAACTTTTGTTTTGCGGGTGAAGTTGGTCTGTCTGGAGAAATCCGACCCGTTCAACGCGTGGATCAACGTATTTTGGAAGCAGAAAAATTAGGTTTTGAAATCATATTCATTTCCAAACACAACAAAATTGGACTCAAAAAAACCGCAATCAAAGTTCAGTTACTTACCAAAATCGAAGACTTAGTTCAGATTATAGGCTAGTTTAAACAAAAAAACCAGACAAATGCCTGGTTTTATAAAGTATTGAATGGGATTAACAGTGTTCGTTATACGCATTCATTAAGTTTTCTGCAATCAATTCGGCTGGGCGTCCTTCTATGTGATGACGCTCTAGCATGTGAACTAACTCTCCATCTTTAAACAAAGCCATACATGGGGAACTTGGAGGAAAAGGAATCATATGTTCTCTTGCCTTATTAACGGCATCTTTGTCAACGCCTGCAAACACAGTTACGGTTTGAGCGGGACGGTTGTCATTACTTAAACTCATTATGGCACCTGGACGTGCATTGGCCGCTGCACAACCACAAACGGAGTTTACGACTACTAAAGTAGTGCCAGATTGTGCTAAAGCAGTGTCCACAGCTTCGGCGGTATGTAATTCTTCAAAACCTACTTGCGTTAAATGTTCACGCATGGGTTTTACTAATTCTGCTGGATACATGTGTATTTATTTTTAATTAAAGCACAAAGATACACATTTGTCGGTCAACTCTGTTCATTTTTAAGAGTGACAAATGTTAAATTGACTATAAATTAATTGAGAAATTACAGGGGTTGTCAACAGATCCTATTCTTTTTTTGTAGGTTTGATTTTTAATTTAATTAGGAGATATATATGGGATTTTCAAAATGGATAGGTGCTACAATCGGATGGTCATTTGGAGGGCCAATAGGCGCAATTATCGGAATGGCAGTGGGCAGTATGTTTGATGCATCTTCTAAAGGAGGAAGCGTTAATGCACAAAATAAAGCCGCAACACGTTCGGGAGATTTTGAAGTTAGTTTATTAATATTAGCATCGATAGTCATAAAAGCAGATGGCAAACAAGACCAACGCGAGTTGGATTTTGTTCGTGCACAATTTGTCCAGATGTACGGGAAAGCGAGAGCGAATCAAGCGTTTAATTTATTTAAGGAAATAGCCAAGCAAACTAATATCTCAACGCGACAAGTCTGTCTGCAAATCCGTCAAATGATGGACCATGCGTCACGACTTCAGTTGATTCATTTCTTGTTTGGAATTGCAAAGGCAGACAACCATGTAGCTGATTCTGAGGTAGAAATCATCGCTTTAATAGCTTCTTATTTAGGAATTAGCCCTAGAGATTTTGAGAGTATTAAAGCCATGTTTTATAAGAGTGCAGATACTGCTTATAAAATTTTAGAACTCGATTCAAATGCCACAATGTCTGAAATTAAAACAGCTTACAGAAGAATGGCGAAGAAATACCACCCCGATAAAGTTTTGCATTTAGGGAAAGAACATCAAAAGGGTGCTGAAGAAAAGTTTAGAAAGGTTCAAGAAGCCTACGAACAACTTCAAAAAGAGAAAGGGATTTAGTAACTTGCACAAAATTTTAAAAAATCATGGATCAAATCATTTCCTATCTTAGTAGTATAGACCCAATTTTAGCGGCTCTTTATGCTTCGTTATTCACGTGGATTGTGACGGCTCTTGGGGCATCTCTTGTGTTTTTCTTCAAAGGAATGAATCGTGGACTTTTGGATGGAATGCTCGGATTTACAGGGGGTGTTATGGTCGCGGCTAGTTTTTGGAGTTTATTAGCGCCAAGCATTGAAATGAGTTCAGGCGAAGGTTTTGTCAAAGTGATTCCAGCCGCTGTTGGTTTTGGTTTTGGGGCTTTATTCCTATTTGGACTCGACAAAGTGTTGCCTCATTTACATATTAACTTTAAAGACAGTGAAAAAGAAGGTGTCAAATCGCCTTGGCATCGTACTACATTATTAGTGTTAGCAATTACGCTTCACAACATCCCGGAAGGGTTGGCTGTTGGGGTTCTTTTTGGCGGTGTTGCTGCCGGAATTCCAGAAGCAACTATTGGGGGTGCTGTAGCATTAGCTCTAGGAATCGGAATTCAAAATTTCCCAGAAGGATTGGCTGTCTCTATGCCGTTAAGGCGTCAAGGAGTGAGTAAGTTTAAAAGTTTTTGGTATGGACAATTGTCAGCTATTGTTGAACCCATAGCAGCAGTTGTCGGTGCTGTAGCAGTCACATTTTTCACTCCAATTTTACCATATGCTTTAGCATTTGCAGCCGGAGCGATGATTTTTGTAGTGGTGGAAGAGGTGATTCCCGAAACACAACGTGATAAATATACCGACATTGCCACTCTTGGTTTTATTGGCGGGTTTATAGTGATGATGACTTTAGATGTTGCTTTGGGTTAGCACCCACAACTGCCGTTGCCACAATCGTCATTCTTTTTTTTGGACTTCCAAAGCTGTTTACGAAACACATAAGCAAGCGCTAGAATCAAAATACATGCGATTATAACTGTTTGAAAGGTTTCGTTCATTTTCTTATTTTAAAAATTGAAACGCAATTAAAGCACAAATATAAGCAATGGCCGTCATTCCAATGAGCTGAAGAATCGGCCACTTCCAGCTTTTAGTTTCCCGCTTTACAATCGCCAATGTACTCATACACTGCATGGCAAACGCATAAAATAGGAGTAAAGAAATTCCCGAGGCAAGTGTGAATACCTTTGTACCATCGGCATAGGTTTCGTTCGCCATTTTGGTTTTAATGGTGTCTATGTTTTCGCCCTCATTGGCACTTCCAACACTGTAAATTGTGGCTAACGTCCCCACAAACACTTCTCGAGCTGCAAAGGAGGCCACCAATCCAATCCCTACTTTCCAGTCATAACCTAAAGGCTTGATTAGTGGTTCAATTGTTTTACCAATAATACCAATATATGAGTGTTCTAGCTTAAAAGCCGCAATTTGATCGTTTCGTTCATAGGTGGTTTGAGAGGCGGTTGTTTCTATATAAGACTCCGCATTATTAAATTTATCTCCAGGACCATAAGATGCCAACACCCAAAGAATAATGGAAATGGCTAAAATGATTTTTCCTGCTTCAAACACAAATGTTTTTGTTTTTTCAATGACTGTAATGATCACATTTTTGAGGAGCGGTAGTTTGTAGTTGGGCATCTCTACCACAAAAAAGGTCTTATGCTTTGTTTTTAAAATTCTATCAAGGATATAAGCCGAAAAGATGGCCATTCCAAATCCAAGGAGGTAAAGTGCCATCAGGGTCAGTGCTTGATAACTGAGCCCAATAATAGAACCTTCAGGGATTACCAAGGCAATGATGATGAGGTACACGGGTAAACGCGCCGAACAGGTGGTAAAGGGCACGACCAATATGGTAATGAGGCGTTCTTTCCAGTTTTCAATATTTCGGGTGGCCAT
>JABAYY010000018.1 GCA_018608765.1 Flavobacteriaceae bacterium | reverse complement strand
GAAATGATTTTTAGTAACATTCACTTTATTGAATAAAAAAAAATTGTAGATTTGTCATGTCTCATTACAACTTATAAAAAAATATGAAATCTTTTGTAATAATTATTGCTGTCGTTATTCTGGCCATTGGAATTGTTTATCTAATTGACAAATACAATCCAAAAAAATACAAACCGTTAATTCTTGTAGGTCTTTGGGGTTTAAGTATTTATTTAGCATACATACTAATTTTTTCTATCTATGGTAAAATTAATTTTAATGAGATAAAAGAAAAGCGGTACAAAGTGGTGATCGAAAACCTGAAAGATATTAGAGATTCCGAATTAGCACACAGAACTGTAACCGGAAAATTTCAAGCAAATTGGGATAGTTTAGTGAAGTTTATTGAAACCGAAAAATTCACTATCACACAACGTAGAGACTCCACAATTATTGATGAAAAACTAACACGTCTTTATGGCGTTGACACAACCAAAGAAATTGTTATTATTGATACACTAGACTTTGTTTCTGTAAGAGATTCCTTGTTTGGAGCTGATCCACGTTACAAAACAATGATGAATATCCCTACATTAGATGATGGTCAGAAGTTTGAATTAAAAGCAGGTCTTCTAGATCAGAATGGTATTAATATCCCTGTATTTGAAGCATCTGTTTCAAAAAGAGTGCTCTTATTTGACCAAGATAAAAACTTTGTTGACCTTGAATCTGAAGTAAAATCTGTTGAAGGTGTAAATGGACCAAGTCTTAAAGTGGGGTCTATGGATGAAATAAATACAAATGGAAACTGGCCAAAAAATTATTCTAAAGAACAATAACATATCAGATTCTATATATGAATTGTCCATTCAGGTAAACTTGAATGGACTTTCTTTTTTTGTTTTAAACACAATGGACTCAAAAATTGAATTTTTGGAGTCGGTTAACTTTGATAAAAAACAAACTCCACAAGCACTTTTAGACCATCTCACCCATAATTTCAATAGCTTAGAAGGTCTTCAAAAACAATTTGGAAGAGTCACTATTGTTCACGACAATGAATTAGCGACCTTAGTTCCAAAACCTCTGTTTGATGAAATCAACCTAGTAGATTATCTTAAGTTTAACACTAAAATATTAAAAACAGATTTTATCACTTATGACGCCCTAACAACTGAAGACATTATGGTTGTTTATGTTCCTCTTGTAAATATCAATAATTTTATATTTGAACGCTTTGGAAGTTTTGAATATAAACACAGTGCAACCATCCTATTAAATCGTGTGTTAACGCTAGAAAAAAACTCAAATTCATTGAAAATGTATCTCAATATTGAGGCGTTTCATTTTGAAATTATTATAGTTGAAAACAATAAATTAAGGTTTTATAACCGTTTTGAATACAATACTAAAGAAGATTTTATCTATTACCTCCTATTCACAGCAGAACAATTACAACTTAATCCAGAAGAATTCCCAGCGATCTTAATGGGCACAGTTGATGAAAAAGACGACCTCTTTAAAATTGCTTACAAATATGTTAGACATGTCAGTGTATTACCAAAAGAGGCGATGCTTTATAGTAACGATACTGGTTCTAAACATTTCACACTCCTAAACAGCTTATAATGCGAATCATATCAGGAACATTCAAAGCCAGACGAATCATGGCACCAAAAAAACTGCCTGTACGTCCTACAACAGATATGGCAAAAGAAGCGCTGTTTAATATCCTTAACCACCGCTACCATTTTCATGACATTTCGGTGTTAGATTTATTTTCAGGAACTGGAAATATAAGTTATGAATTTGCTTCAAGAGGATCGGAATCTATAGTGGCTGTAGATCAAAATTTTCATTGCACAAAGTTTATTTCGCAAACTTCTGAAGATTTTGAAATGCCCATCCAAGTAATAAAAGCAGATGTTTTTGGGTTTTTAGAAAAAACTAAACAACCCTCAACAATTATTTTTGCAGACCCTCCTTATGAGATTGATTTGGAACAGTTTTTAAAAATTGTGGAACTTGTATTTCAAAATAAACTCTTAGAAGCAGATGGCGTGCTCATTATAGAACACTCTAAACACACAGACTTGTCTTCTGCTCCGCAATTCACAGAAGTAAAAGGATATGGTGGAAATCGATTTAGTTTTTTTGAAAATTAAAAAAAAGCAGATCTATAAGCCGGATCCTGTATCACATCAAATGTGACCCTTATCATTTATCTACGTTTACTGTTACCAGCAAACTTTAGCTGCCTACCCTTCAGCATCGCACGTGTCGCGCTCAAGCACTGATATACATGACATTGCACCTTATAGAGTTTACCTGGTTTCACTACAGCTTAACCTGTACATTCTTTCTGTTGCACTTTTCCTAGCCTTACGACTGGTGGCCGTTAGCCACTATAATACACTATGGTGTCCGGACTTTCCTCCCTTCGTTTAAAACGAACAGCGATAAGGCGATCTGCTTTGCAGCAAAAATACATAAATTGTTAATAACTCCTTTTAATTTTACAGGGTTTAATTTACGCAGTCGGCTGTGAATTTTTAAATTTGTTACAATAAGATTTTTATGGAACCATTTATTGTATCGGCATTAAAATACAGACCTCAAACATTTAAGGATGTTGTGGGTCAGTCGGCAATTACCAATACATTGAAAAATGCCATTGATCAAAATCACTTGGCACAAGCCTTGTTATTTACAGGCCCTAGAGGAGTTGGTAAAACTACCTGCGCTCGGATCCTTGCCAAAATGATTAATAGTGAAGGTGCTGAACATGAAAATGAGGACTTTGCTTTTAATATTTTTGAATTAGATGCGGCGTCCAATAATTCTGTGGACGATATTAGAAGTCTGACCGACCAAGTTCGGATTCCACCACAAGTAGGAAACTACAAAGTCTATATCATTGATGAAGTCCATATGTTATCCGCATCGGCTTTTAATGCCTTTCTTAAAACCTTAGAAGAGCCACCAAAACATTGTATTTTTATTTTAGCAACTACCGAAAAACATAAAATTATACCTACGATTCTATCGCGTTGTCAAATTTTTGATTTTAAAAGAATCAATGTGACAGATGCTAAGAATTATTTAAAAGTAATAGCCCAAGAACAAGGAATTACAGCAGAAGATGATGCCTTGCATATTATTGCTCAAAAAGCAGATGGAGCCATGAGAGATGCGCTCTCAATATTTGACAGAGTTGTTAGTTTTTCAGGTAAAAATTTAACACGTAAAGCGGTAACAGAAAATTTAAACGTTTTAGATTACGATACCTTTTTTGAAGCTACCAATTTAATTTTATCTAATAAGATACCTGATTTACTGCTGCATTTCAACCATATTCTTTCCAAAGGATTTGATGGGCATCATTTTATTACAGGATTAGCTTCTCATTTTAGAGATTTATTGGTTTGTAAAACCCCTCAAACAATTGAACTTCTCGAAGTTGGCGAGGATACAAAAGCAACTTACAAAACCCAATCCGAGTCCACTTCTCAAGCCTTTTTAATTCATGCCATTGAGCTAGCGAATGATTGTGACCTCAAATATAAAACGAGTAAAAATCAACGACTGTTGGTCGAACTTTGTTTAATGCAGCTTGCCTCTATCACTTTTGATGGAGAAAAAAAAAAGCCTAGCGGATTCATAATTCCTGCATCTTACTTTAGATCAAAAAATATTCCTGAAGTTAAAATTACACGCCCAGTTGAAACTCCAGAAACATCAACTAAAGAAATTCCAGCGGTTGTCGAAAAAGTTGAGGAACCAAAAGCAGCCTATCTCAAAAAAGAGCTGCCGACGCCTATCATAAAAAGTACACAACGCCCGACTTCTGGATTGTCACTCAGCAGCATTCGAAAGAAAAAAGAACACCAAATTAAATTGATGGAAGTGACTGTTGACGAAGAAGACCTTCCAAACGACTCATTTACTTTAGAAACGCTTATCAAATTTTGGAATATTTTTGTCACTAAGTTAGAGTCAGATGGCAAATATAACCTTGCTGCAATTCTTCAAATTGACACGCCAAAACTGATTAATGAAAATACCATTCGATTGGAATTTCCAAATACAACCAATAAAATTGAAGTCGAACGGCAACAATTCGAATTATTACAATACTTACGAAAAGCCGTTAATAATTTTTCAATTACTTTAGATATTATTGTCAATGAAACACTTGAAAAACAATATGCTTATACACCAGAAGACAAGTATCAAAAATTAGTTGAGAAAAACATACATGTTGAACTATTACGTAAAACGTTTGATTTAGATTTATAAAGTATGCTAGGATTAAAATTGCCGTCGGACCCAAGATGGGTAAATATCGCAGAAAAAAATATAGAAGAAATTTTGTCTGATCATGCCTTTTGTGAACAAAAAGCAGCCAGTACTGCCATTTCATTGATTGTTAGTTTCCCCGAGTATACAGAGTTAGTTCAAGAAATGATTGCTCTAGTTGAAGAAGAGATGAGTCATTTTAAAATGGTTCATGATCTTATCTTAGAACGTGGTTTCACTTTAGGTCGCGATCGTAAGGATGCCTATGTATCTCGTTTACTTCAATTTTTCCCAAAAGGGGGCAGTCGTACCACCCAATTGGTACATCGTTTGCTGTTAGCAGCCCTAATTGAAGCTAGAAGTTGTGAACGCTTCAGACTGTTGTCTGAACACTTAGAAGATAAAAAATTGGCTAAATTCTACAGGAAATTAATGATTAGCGAAGCAAACCACTACAGCTCTTTTTTAGGGTTTGCAAGAAAATATGGCGAACGCAATCAAGTGGATCAAAAATGGGACGCACTCTTAGAATTTGAAGCAGAAATCATGAAAACATTGAGTGTTACCGAATCAATTCACGGGTAGGTAATTCCTAAGGAATTAGATTTTTTGGAAATAGTTTAAATTCAATACCACCCTTTGAGCAGTCGCTCCAACTGTTGGTTTTAAAGTTTACTTTAACAATTCCACAAGTTGGTACGTTGTCTATATACTGATCTCCTTTGACATTCACAATTGCTGTTAATGCATGATTGTGTCCAAAAATTAAGACGTTCGATAAACTAGAATCAATCGCTTTAATAAATACTTCTAAATCTTCTCCACTAAAATCATATAATTGATCTGAATAATGCACTTGAGTTTGTGGAGAGACCGCATTATTTAAGAAAAAACTACAGGTTTCACGGGTACGTTTTGCCGAACTGCAAAACACAGCATCAGGTTGAATGGATTTTACAATTTCAAGAGACGACATAAATTCGGCAGCAAATAAACCTCTTTTGTTTAGAGGCCGCTTATGATCTGGAAGTTGGTGTTCCCAAGATGATTTTGCATGGCGGATAAACGTGATTGACTTCATAACTAAATTAAGGAGATAATCGTTCTATTTTCCAAGAGAAATCGTGTTGTAGTTGGTAACGAATACGGTCATGAAGCCTGTTGGCTCTACCCTGCCAAAATTCAATTTCGATGGGTTTAACCATAAAACCACCCCAAAATTCAGGACGGGTAATTTCTTTTGTTTCGTATTCCGTTTCTAAAGATTTTAATTTTGATTCCAACACCTCTCTATTCGCTATCACTGAACTTTGGTTAGAAGCCAAAGCACCCAATTGACTGCCTTTGGGGCGTGATTCAAAGTAACCATCACTAAGATTTTTAGCTATTTTTTCGGCAGTCCCTTTTATGATGACTTGACGTTCGGCTGCTGCCCAATGAAATGAGAGACAAACATTAGGATTTTCGATCATCGCTTTTCCTTTTTCGCTTTCATAATTTGTGTAAAAAATAAAGCCTTCAAAAGTGTATTTCTTTAACAGCACCACTCTACTTTTAGGATAGCCATCTAGCCCAAGAGTTGAAAGGGTCATGGCATTGGTTTCATCCTGTTGAAAATGTGTGTCTACTTCATGAAACCATTTCTGAAACAACTCCAACGGATTGTCTGAAATTGCGGTTTCTAAAAGTGCTCCTTTTTCATAGGACTTGCGATAGTCTCCTAAGTCTTTTTCCATGTTCTTATATTCTAGTTCAAATTTACATAAATATAAACAAATTTTATGGCGTTAAATTATTAAATTTGAGTGCTAACTAATTATCGTTTTATGATCTATGGAAGTCTGATTATGGCTGTGATTTTAATATTAACTGGAATAATAGTAAAAAACAACCCTGATTTAATAGCTGGATATAATAGCCTGTCTAAGGAAGAAAAAGAAAAGATTGACACAGAAAAACTTACGCAAATGGCACGTAAGTATTTATTATTGATGGGATTTGCTGTTTTATTTGCCGGAATTGTTTTATCGCTTTTAAATATTTCTGAAAAAATACAATTATACTTGATCTGTGGTATCGTTATATTTGGTGTCTCGCTTCTTATCGTTCAATCCAATCGTTTAAATCCAAAGAAATAAAACCAATTTCATAAATAAAACATAAAATATTGTTGCAAACAAAACAGCATCCTTTGATAGGATAAATGCAAGTAATTCGTATTTTTGTTAAAACCTCCGAAAGAGCAATGGCTAGAAAATCAACAACTAAAACTACCCAAAAACGGTTCTCAAAACTTAACTTTACCCTCACGAATTCTCAACGATTGGTGTTTGGGAGTTTTTTAGTAATTCTTGGAATCCTATTACTTATATCTCTTCTTTCCTATTTATTCACAGGTGAGAGCGACCAAAGTATTCTTGGTGAATTCACAAATCGAACTGTAGAAACCAAAAACTGGCTTAGTAAAGTTGGTGCTTGGATCAGTCAATTACTTATTTACAAAGGGTTTGGAATCTCCTCTTTTATATTTTCAGGTTTGTTGTTTTTGTCTGGAATATCGGTCTTAGCAAATTCTTCTAAAAAACGTTTATGGCGAAATTGGTTCTGGGGAACGCTTGTTATTATCTGGGGATCTATGTTATTTGGATTTGCATTTGATATGGCTCCAAAATTAGGCGGTGTCATTGGATATGAATTAAATTTATTATTACAAGATTATGTTGGTAAGATAGGAACTGCTTTACTGTTAATATTCTGTTTTATTATGTATATCGCGTTGCGTTTTAAGGTAGGGCCTCAGCAAATTGCGCGCCTGTTCGTACGCACCAAGAACGAACTTCATTCAGAGTTGTCTGTAGAAGAGCAATCATCAACTTCAAATACTGAAATTTCATCTCAAAAAGATGAACCTATAAAGTCCGCATTTGAAGTGCCTTTAGAAAACTTAGAGCCCACAATATCAAACCACTCAAGTATTGATTCTCCTAGCACATTAGAAGTTAATACCCCAACAGAAGAACCTAGTGTTGAAAATGAAAAAGAGGAAGTACCTTTAGAAATGAAAATTGAAGCCAGTGTTGAAGAACTGTCTGAAACAGATAATCTTGCTGCTAAATTGGTGGAAGACTTTGGTGAAGTTGATCCTACTTTGGAGTTATCGAAGTTTAAATTTCCTTCTTTAGACTTGCTTAAAAAGTACGATACTGAAGGGATCACCATCAACCAAGAAGAATTAGAAGAAAATAAAAATAAAATTGTTGAAACGCTCAATAATTATAAAATTGGAATTGCGAATATCAAAGCAACAATTGGACCGACAGTGACACTTTATGAAATTATTCCTGAAGCTGGTGTTCGGATCTCAAAAATTAAAAATTTAGAAGACGATATAGCGCTTTCGCTTTCTGCCTTAGGAATTAGGATCATTGCACCAATTCCTGGTCGTGGGACAATTGGTATTGAAGTGCCTAACAAAAATGCAACAATTGTTTCCATGCATTCTGTTATTGCTTCACAAAAATTTCAGAAATCAGAAATGGAACTGCCAATTGCTTTGGGAAAAACAATTAGTAATGAAACCTTTGTAGTTGATTTAGCTAAGATGCCTCACCTTCTGATGGCGGGAGCTACTGGTCAAGGGAAATCAGTTGGACTGAATGCTGTTCTTACTTCTTTACTTTATAAAAAACATCCGGCAGAAGTAAAGTTTGTTTTGGTCGATCCAAAGAAAGTTGAACTGACACTTTTTAATAAAATAGAACGTCATTATTTAGCAAAACTTCCTGATAGTGAAGATGCCATTATTACCGACAATACTAAGGTCATCAATACTTTGAACTCGTTATGTATTGAAATGGACAATCGTTATGAAATGCTTAAAAATGCCTTTTGTAGAAATATTAAAGAGTACAATGAAAAATTCAAATCGCGAAAACTCAACCCAAATGATGGTCATAAGTTTTTGCCGTATATCGTATTGGTTGTAGATGAATTTGCCGATTTAATAATGACTGCTGGTAAAGAAGTAGAAACTCCTATTGCACGTTTGGCACAATTGGCAAGAGCTATTGGAATCCATTTAATTGTAGCCACACAACGCCCGTCGGTGAATGTAATTACAGGGATTATAAAAGCCAACTTCCCAGCACGTATAGCGTTTAGAGTCACCTCTAAAATTGATTCTAGAACAATATTAGACAGCTCTGGTGCGGATCAGTTGATTGGACGTGGAGATTTATTATACACTCAAGGAAACGACATGATTCGTATTCAGTGTGCATTTGTAGACACTCCTGAAGTTGAAAAACTAACAGATTATATTGGGTCCCAAAAAGCCTATCCAAGTGCATATTTGTTACCTGAGTATGTTAGTGAAGAGTCTGGCACAAGTCTTGATAACAACATTAATGAAAGAGATCAACTTTTTAGAGAAGCTGCAGAAGTTATTGTAACCGCTCAACAAGGATCTGCTTCTTTATTACAACGTAAACTAAAGCTAGGATACAACAGAGCAGGACGTTTAATTGACCAATTGGAAGCCGCAGGGATTGTTGGCCCATTTGAAGGCAGTAAAGCACGACAAGTACTCGTTCCGGATTTCATAGCGCTCAATCAATTATTAGATCAAGAAATTGAATAAAAAAATGAAGAATTTTACAACACTAATATTAACTCTAATCATCGGAATCTGTCAGGCACAAAACCGCGACCCAGAAGCCCAAACGCTCTTAAACGAAGTAAGCGCTAAAGTCAATGGATACGATAATATGGTTTTAAATTTCAAATATGTTTTAGACAATAGTGAAGAAAACATTCATCAAGAAACACGTGGAGACATCACCTTGGCTGGAGATAGCTATGTATTAAATATTCTAGGAATCACAAGAATATTTGACGGCGAAAAACTGATTTCAATAAGTCCTGAAGATGAAGAAGTAACTATTTCTAAACAAAATTCTGATGAAGATAATACCATCACTCCAAGTAAATTGCTTTCATTTTACGAAGAAGGTTATAATTATAAAATGGATATTATTCAAAATGTAAGAGGTCGTAAAATTCAATATATCAAACTGAATCCCATTGATTCAAATACTGAAATTAGTTATGTATTGTTGGGTATTGATGTAAACACCAAACATGTTTATAATTTGATCGAAATTGGTAATAGCGCCACAAAAACAACCTTAACTATCAACGATTTTAAGACCAACCAACCTCTACCCAAATCTTTATTTACATTTGACGCTTCAAAGTACAGTGACTATTTTATCAATAATTTAGATTAGACTTTATTTTGAAAATTTTAGACCGCTACATTCTAACAACTTATTTAAAAACATTTTTCAGTGTATTCACGATTCTGATGATGATTTTTATATTACAATCTGTTTGGGTTTATATTTCTGAGCTAGCAGGAAAAGATTTAGAGATTATAGTCGTGCTCAAATTCTTACTCTATGTCTCCCCTCGTATTGTGGTTTTGGTTTTGCCTCTAACAATTCTTTTAGCATCTATAATGGTTTTTGGAGGATTTTCCGAAAACTATGAATTTGCAGCAATGAAATCTACAGGGATTTCACTGCAACGCGCCATGAAAAGTTTGAGTGTGTTTATTGTCTTTTTAGCAGTGATTAGTTTTTTCTTTGCAAATAGTGTGATTCCATTCGCTGAATTTAATTTTTACAGCCTGCGAAGAAATATTGCAAAAGTAAAACCAGCTATGGCCATCGCCGAAGGTCAGTTTAATCAATTAAACGAAATTAATATTAAGGTAGCTGAAAAGAGTGGTGAAAATGGGGAGTTTTTAAGAGATGTTATTATCCATCAAAAAAAAGGAACCTATACAGGAAATTTTACCGTCATTAAAGCAAATACTGGGGAGTTTATCAGTGATGAATCTTCGGACATATTACAGTTGGTATTATTTGACGGGAATTATTATGATGAAATACAACATAAAGATTATACAAAACGCACTAAAAATAGACCGCAAGTAAAAAGTACTTTTGAAAAGTACATCATCAATATTGATGTCTCTCAGTTCAACAATATTGATTTTGAAAGTAAAGAAAATATTACCAAGCATACAATGCTAAATGTCGTAGATTTAAAGACTGCTATAGACTCTCTAAATATTAAAAGAAGTGATGTTTTGACAACGTTTTCAGAGACAATGCTGAAACGTACCAATCACCATACCTTAAATCTTAATTACAAAGTTAGTGAACTGGACTCCATAACAGAAACAGTTGATGTTTTGAAGCTATACGAAGAGCGCAAGAGTATTCAACTGATAGAACTGGCATTGAATACTACAAAAACAGCTAAGAAGGATCTAACATCTAGGTCAAAAACAATGTTAGATACACTTGTAACTGTTAATAAACATGTCGTAGCATTACATGATAAGTTTGCCTTGGGGCTCTCTTGTATTATCTTATTTTTTGTAGGTGCTCCTTTGGGAGCTTTGATTCGAAAAGGAGGTATTGGACTCCCTTTGGTCATTGCTATACTTATCTTTTTGACCTATCACTTTATTGGATTGTTTGCAAAAAATAGTTCGGAGGATAGCAGTGTGGATCCAGTTTTAGCAGCTTGGCTATCGTCTTTAATCTTACTCCCTTTTAGTATATATCTAACCAATCGCGCTACAAAAGATCGTGCTTTGATTGATTTTGATAGTATTTTAATTCCTTTAAAAAATTTAGTTACCTCTAAATCAGATAGTGAAATTGTGGATTCACAACAACTTACTTCAGAAAACACCTCTGAATTAGATGGATTTGATAATGACAAATTGATTGACATCATTAAAAATTTCCGACAGTTTGGACTCTCTTTAAACTACAAACAAACTGCCTTGAAAATTCTAAATTCTAGAGGTATTAGTGAACTAGAACTAAAAATGGGCGGGAATCTATCCAATCAAAATTATGAAAATGCATTACGCCTTTATATCGATTTTAAAGAAAACTCCAAATTAGCACTTGTTCTGAACATACTTACAATTATATTTGGTTTGGGAGGTTCATTTTTATCCGATAACGAAATTCCTGTAATGGGAAAAATACTGAGTGGAATTGCCATTTTAAGTCTAATCTTTTTTGTGGTGGTGTTTCAAAAAACAACTTCAAATCAATCTGATTTTTATAAACTATTATCCATTAAATTTTTAACGAATTCTTTCGTGTTCATTATTTTAGGGATTCCATTATTTTTTCTTTACAGGCCCTTTTTTATTAAGAAAATGAAAGAAGATTTAAAGAAAATATCATAACGATTGGATTACTTATAATATCTTTACCAAAAATTAAAATACAATGTCAATTACGGAGCAAGCAACAAAATCAAAAACTGAATTAAATAGTATCGAAGATGCTATTAATGACATTCGATTAGGAAAGGTAGTGGTCGTTGTGGATGATGAAAATAGAGAAAATGAAGGCGATTTTATTGCCGCTGCTGAAAAAGTAACTCCTGAGATGATTAATTTCATGGCTTTACATGGACGTGGTTTGATTTGTGCACCTCTTACGGAAACCAGATGTGACGAATTAGGACTGAATATGATGGTACAGAACAATACAGTGCTACACAACACACAGTTTACGGTTTCTGTTGATTTGATTGGAAATGGCTGTACCACTGGTATTTCTACTTCAGACCGTTCTAAAACTATTAAATCTTTAGTCGATCCAAATACCAAACCACACGACTTAGGTCGCCCTGGTCATATTTTTCCTTTAAAAGCAAAAAATGGAGGGGTTCTTCGTCGTACAGGTCATACGGAAGCCGCAGTAGATTTAGCGCGTTTGGCTGGATTGGAACCTGCAGGAATTTTAGTTGAAATTTTGAATGATGATGGCTCAATGGCGCGTTTACCTGAGTTGAGGGTTGTAGCTGAAAAGTTTGACTTAAAAATAATCTCTATTGAAGATTTGGTCGCGTACCGAATGGAGCATGACTCACTAATCAAGAAAAAACAAGACTTTCAAATTGAAACGCGTTTTGGAGATTTTAGATTGAGAGCCTATCAACAAACTACCAACGATTCAGTGCACATAGCCTTAACTAAAGGCACTTGGAGTACAAACGAAACTGTTCCAACACGTATCAATTCATCGCTAGTAAACAACGATGTTTTAGGAACCCTTACTAATAATGCTGACCAACAGCTTGACGGTATGTTTAAATTAATTAATAAGCATGGAAAAGGAGCTA
>JABAYY010000091.1 GCA_018608765.1 Flavobacteriaceae bacterium | reverse complement strand
CAGATAAAACGGGATTCAAGATGAAAACAGTTTCGTAATGATTCATAAATTTTATTATTATTTGTTTTTTAATGGCTGCAAAAGTAAGTATTAATTATTGTTTCAACAACATAAAATAACATTATTTAATGCTATTTAATTTTACTCGTTAATCGGTTTTTTAAGAGTTTAATCGATTTATTTTTTGTATAATTGTACTTCATAACTACTGATAACTAAACCCCGATGACTTTAAATTGTATAATTGTTGACGATAATTCTACACAAAGGTTAGCTACTTTAAGACTAATTAACAACCACCCATCTCTTAGTCTAATTGGTAAATTTACTACTGCTGTTGAAGCAAAAAAATTCCTACTCACGAACCATGTTGACCTTATTATTTTGGAAATCAACCTTTCTGTTTCTGATGGATTTGAAATCTTAGACAGTTACATCGATAATCCTGACCTCACCTGCCCTTACGTTATCGTAACTAGTGAAGACACTTCTCATGCTTTTAAAGCATTCGAATATAATGTGATTGATTACTTGGAGAAACCAGCGACTAAAAAACGTTTTAACGAAGCTATTTCAAAAACTGTGTTGGACGCAAAAATGAAAGAAAACTTTCAAGATTACGATGGAGACCATATTTTTGTGAAAAGTAATCTTAAAAAACGTAAAATATATATTAACGAGATCAAATGGATTGAAGCTCTCGGAGACTACGTTAAATTAATTACCAATAATAAAAGTTTCGTCATTCTCTCAACCATGAAGGCGTTTGAAAATGAACTTCCTAAAGGACTGTTTTTAAGAATCCATAAGTCTTATATTGTCAATCTTAAAAAAGTGGAACGCTACGACAGTAAACATGTGGAAATCGAAAAAACAAAACTTCCTTTAAGTAGAACTCGAAAAACACAATTGAGCCAAGCTTTAGATGTTATTGTAAATTAATAATTATCTACATTAATAAGTAAGCGAACAGCTCTAAAATCTCTTGTACTAGAAAAACTCAATTTAATTTTCTGAAGCACAGATTTTGTTTTAACAAGGGATTGGTTTTGAGGTATTTTAAGAAGAATATTTTTATGATATTGATTCCGAATTCTAGAGACTACAGGAAATTCAGGCCCTAATACATTGGCGTTAAAAACATGTCTTAAGCTTGTAGCTAGCCATTCGGCACCCTCATTTACTTTATTGTAATCTTTATGTTTAACGGTCAATTTGATGATTCTGCAATAAGGAGGATACTTATAAACACGACGGTCTTCTAGCTGCTCAACAAACATAGAGTCATAATCATTTATTGAAACTTGCTGAAGAATGGTGTGGTATGGGTTATAGGTTTGAATAATCACTTTACCTGTTGTATCCGTTCGCCCTGCTCGCCCTGCAACTTGTTGTAACAATTGAAAACTTCGTTCATGCGCTCTAAAGTCAGGGAAATTAATCAATTGATCGGCATTCAAAACACCTACTAATTTTACGTGTCTAAAATCTAATCCTTTGGTAACCATTTGGGTTCCTACTAAAATATCAACCTCTTTATTTTCAAAGCTAGCTATAATACGATCGTAACTGTATTTTCCACGAGTGGTATCTAAATCCATACGCGCTACTTTGGCATCTGGAAATAACAATTCAATTTCTTCTTGAATTTGTTCCGTTCCAAACCCCTTACTATCAATTTCTACTCCTCCACAGGCGCCACAAAACTGTTGCATAGCCATTGTATGGCTGCAATAATGACACCGGAGTTGGTTTTTATATTGATGAAATGTTAAGCTTACATCACAGTTTGGACATTCTGGAGTATGTCCACAAGTATTACAAGAAACAACAGGAGAATACCCACGTCTATTTTGAAATAAAATAACTTGAGACCCTACCTCTAAAGTTTCTTTTATTTCTGTTATCAATCGGTCACTAAAATGACCCGTCATGCGTTTTCTCTTGTGTTTATCTGTCAAATCTACCAGTTCAATTTCTGGCATCAATACATTATTGAAACGCTTATTAAGCGCTACATAACCGTATTTATTTTCTTTAGTGGCATTGTAAAAACTTTCTAAACTAGGAGTCGCAGAACCCAAAAGCGTTTTTGATTTAAACAAAGCCGCTAAAACAATAGCTGTATCTCTTGCATGGTAGCGAGGAGAAGGGTCAAATTGCTTATAGGATTGTTCGTGTTCTTCATCGACAATAATAAGTCCTAAATTGCTAAAGGGAAGAAAAACAGAGGAACGAGCCCCAATGACGACCCGAGCGTTTTCGGACTGATTTAAGACATGATTCCATACCTCAACACGTTCATTTTGTGAATAGCGCGAATGGTAAACTGCAATTTGGTTTCCAAAATACTTTTGCAAACGTTGAACCAGCTGAGACGTCAATGCAATTTCAGGGACTAAATACAATGCCTGTTTGCCTTCTGCTAAAATCGATTCAATTTTCTTGACATAGATCTCGGTTTTGCCTGAAGAAGTAACACCATGAAGTAATACAATGTTTTGAGTTTCAAACAGACCGTCTATTTCTTTTAAAGCGGTTTTTTGATAAGAATTCAATTCAATTGAAGCATCATCTTCAGAATCCTGAAACTGAATGCGATCGGTTTGGTAATGATATTCCTCAAAAACTTCTTTATCAATTAATATTTTAATCTGAGTGGAAGTCGCATTGCTTTTGGTCTTTAGATCTGATACTTTTATTTGTTTCGTAGCAGTCGCTAAATTAAAATAACTTAAAACAATCTCACGTTGTTTTGACGCACTTTTTAGCGTTTCAACAAGTTCTTGTAAGGCACTATCGTGTTGGTAATTGGGATGTAAACGAACGCAACGAATTAATTTTGGTTTGTATTTTTCAGATAACTCCTGTTCTAAAGCAATCACTTTATGATCTAACAAACGTTTTAAAACCGGAAACGAGTTTTTTCTGTCTATAATGGCATTGATTTCATCAACTTTTAAACTGGACTGTTGTTGCAATGCTTCAAACACCAAATACTCATCGTCCTTTAAACTATTAACTTCAAATTCCACGGAGGGGTTTAGTGAGATAATCGTTTCACTTTCCAATAAAAACGCATTGGGCATAGCCGCACGCATAATTTCTCCCATGCTACATAAATAGTAACCCGACATCCACTCCCATAATTTAAACTGATACTGGTTGACTACAGGAAATTCATCTAATATACTGTGTATTGACTTCGCATCGTAAGCCGTAGGTGCATTGTTATGTATGTTGTATACGATGCCAGTGTAAACTTTGTTTTTCCCAAAAGGGACAGCAACTCTTACCCCTCTTTTTATAAAATCCACTTCCGCTTTGGTAATGGCGTAAGTAAAATTACGCTCTAATGAAAGCGGTAAAATAACGTCGATAAAAAAAACGTCTATGTCGTGCATTTTTTCTTTAAAAGTTGAAGAGACGAATTTAATTCATGTCCTAGAAGAATAATATTTGCATTCAACCAAAAGTAAAACAGTAGAATTAATAAGGCGCCTATCGAACCATATAACTCATTATAAGTAGAGAAATTTTCAATATAAAGACCAAAAAGATACGAACTCAAAAGAATCAAAAAGGTTGTAAATAAGGCACCTACTGAGAAGAAACTCGATAATTTCCCGTCTTTAGTTCCAAAATAATATAAACTAGCCATGCTCATGTAAATCATAAGTACAAAAAAGAAATACTTTGCTTGTGTAATCCAAAAAAGTTCCTTGCTAGCATCGCCAGAACCAAACCTTTCGACAATAGGATGAATCAAATAAATTTGAGCATAACCAAACCCAATAACGGTTAATATTAATAGAATAACCAAAATGATTGCGACTCCTAAAGCATAAAAATATTGTTTGACAAAATTACGATTAAGTTGTTGGTGATAAGAGTTCTCAAATCCTGAAAACACAGCATTTACTCCGTTAGCCATCAAAAACATAGAGACAAGAAATACCGTTGAAAGCAAACCGCCTGTACTTCTGTTATTGATGTTTTCAAAAATATTTTGATTAAAAAAATCCGAGGTTTGTGGTGGTAAAAAAGAGTCCAAAAAGCCTAAAAAATCAACCTTGAAATTATCAAATGGAATGTAGGGAATCAGAATAATAATAAACAACAAAAAAGGAAATATGGCTGTAAAAAAACTAAAAGCTATGGCACTGGCACGAGTTGTAAGCGCCCCTTTAAAAATTCCAATCACATACATTTCAAGCAAGTCATAGAACGAAAAGCCTTCAGAACCCGGGAGATTCACTCGCTTTAGAAGTTTTACAATCCAATTTATAATTGGAATTTTATCAAGCCTATTTTCAACCGATTGACTCATTAAACTGCTTTGAGACTTAAATCCATATTTGAAACTGAGTGAGTCAAAGAACCACAAGAAATATAATTCACACCACATTCTGCATAATGTCTTAAAGTAACCTCGTCGATACCTCCAGAAGATTCTGTTTGACATTGATCTCCAATAAGTTTAATTGCTTTTTGCGTATCTGTATAATTGAAGTTGTCAATTAAAATTCGATGCACCCCTTTATTTTCTAAAATTTCTTCGATTTCGTCCAAATCACGAGCTTCCACCACGATTTGAAGGTCCAATTCGTGCTTTTTTAAATAGTCTTTAGTCGTTGAAATTGCTTTGGATATTCCACCAGCAAAATCAATGTGATTATCTTTTAACATAATCATATCGTACAAAGCAAATCTATGATTGACACCTCCACCCAATGCTACAGCCCATTTTTCTAAGGCTCTAAATCCAGGAGTTGTTTTTCGGGTATCTAATATTTTGGTATTAGTCCCTTTAAGAATTTCTACATAAGAACGGGTTTTGGAGGCAATCGCACTCATACGTTGCATCGCATTTAGGACAATACGTTCGGCTTTAAGTATGGATTGCTTAGACCCTTCTACATAAAAAGCGATATCGCCAAATTTGACCTCTGTTCCGTCACTGATTAGTGTTTCTGTACGTAAATCAGGATCTACATAATGAAAAACTTGTTTTGCAAAATTGACGCCTGCTATTACGCCATTGTCCTTAATTAATAACTTTGCTTTTCCTACAGCATCTGAAGGAATACAAGCTAAAGAACTGTAGTCTCCATCCCCTACATCTTCACGGATTGCATTGGCAATTATTAATTGTACTTCGTTTTTAAATTGTTCGTTGGTGATCATGTTTGTAACTTTGTAGCTAAAATATGAATTGTAGCGGAAATACGTTCACAATTCTAAAGCCTTATTTTAAAAAATATAACTTTGGGACATGCAAATTAAACTCATCGCCATTGGAAAAACAGATTTATCGGAACTAGAACGCCTTATTTCTATCTATCAAAATCGATTGTCACATTATGTACGATTTTCGTTCGAGATCATTCCTGACCTGAAAAACAGTAAAAATTTATCTGAAAAACTTCAAAAAGAAGAGGAAGGTAAATTAATCCTTAGTAAAATTAAATCTACAGATCGTTTGATTTTATTGGATGAAAATGGAAAAGAAATGAATTCTATAGAATTTTCATCCTTTCTACAAAAACAGATGAATTCCGGAATCAAACAACTTGTTTTAGTTATTGGTGGTCCTTATGGCTTTTCGGAAGCCGTTTACAAAAAAGCATCTGGAACTTTAGCATTGTCAAAAATGACGTTTTCTCATCAAATGGTTCGTCTCTTTGTGATTGAGCAACTATATAGAGGATTTACGATTCTCAAAAATGAACCTTATCACCACCGTTAGTATAAAACCAAACTATATGAATATTGTATTCGCTACCAATAATCCCAATAAAATCAAAGAAGTTCAAGCTCTACTCCCCTCTCATATAACACTAATAAGTCTCAAGGATATTGGATGTATAGAAGATATTCCCGAAACTCAAGACACCATTAAAGGCAATGCCATTCAAAAAGTAAATCATATTAAAACACATTATGGTCTTGACTGTTTTGCCGACGACACAGGTTTAGAAGTGGAGGCTTTAAATGGAGCGCCAGGCGTATTTTCTGCTCGCTATGCCGGTCCTCAACGCAATGCAGACGATAATATGAATTTATTATTAGCTGAATTAAAGTCAAAAGAAAATCGAACTGCACGATTTAAAACAGTCGTTGCATTGCATTTTAAAGGGAAACTAATAACTTTTGAAGGGATTTGTGAGGGAGCAATCACCAAAGAAAAAGCAGGTTACGATGGATTTGGTTATGACCCAATATTTAAGCCAACAGGTTATAAACAGACATTTTCTGAAATTTCTATGGCTGAAAAAAATCGAATTGGACACCGTGGAAAAGCTGTGTCAAAATTGGTAGCGTATTTTAAATAAGCATTAAATTAATTAGTATTATCTTTGCCGCTTCAAATTCCTCAGGGTGAGGATGTGTTACAAGGAGCTTGGTTTAGGTATGTTCGATACCCCTCTAAGTAACACTTAGAAATTTATCGAATACTAAATTAAAAAAAATGAATGCATTCAAACAACTTGGACTAGAAGATCATTTAGTTCAAGCCATTACAGACTTAGGTTTTGAAACTCCAAGTGAAGTACAAGAAAAAACAATTCCTCTCTTATTAGATCAAGATAGTGACCTAGTTGCACTCGCGCAAACTGGTACTGGAAAAACAGCAGCTTTTGGATTTCCTATGCTACAGAAAATCGACATAAACAGTCGTACAACTCAAGGTCTTATTTTATCTCCTACAAGGGAGCTTTGTTTACAGATTACCAACGAAATGAAACTGTATGGTAAACATTGTAAAGGACTAAACGTCACCGCTATTTATGGAGGTGCAAGTATTACAGATCAGGCCAATCAAGTCAAAAGAGGTGCGCAAATTATTGTCGCAACTCCGGGAAGAATGAAAGATATGATCAGTCGAAGATTGGTTGATATCTCCAAAATTGAATATGCTGTTTTGGATGAAGCTGATGAAATGCTTAACATGGGATTCTTTGAAGATATTACAGAGATTCTGTCTTACACTCCAATAGAAAAAAGTACCTGGCTCTTTTCGGCTACCATGCCAAAAGAAGTGTCATTAATTGCTAAAAAATTCATGAACAGCCCTCTAGAAGTAACGGTTGGTCATAAAAACATGGGAAGTAAAAATGTTTCTCACGAATATTTTCTTGTAGGAGCAAGAGATCGTTACCAAGCATTAAAGCGTTTGGCAGATGCCAATCCAGAGATATTTTCAGTTATATTTTGTAGAACTAAAAGAGACACTCAAAAGGTAGCAGAACAACTTATTGAAGATGGTTATAGTGCAGGTGCATTACATGGCGATTTAAGTCAAAACCAACGTGATGTAGTTATGAAGTCATTTAGAGCCAAGCAAATTCAAATGCTTGTTGCAACCGATGTGGCTGCTCGTGGAATTGATGTTGATGATATTACACACGTAATTAACTATCAATTACCAGATGAAATAGAAACCTACACTCACCGAAGTGGACGAACTGGACGTGCTGGGAAATCTGGAATTTCTATGGTAATTGTTTCTAAAAGTGAAGTTCGAAAAATCAAAAGTATCGAGCGAATTATTCAAAAAGAGTTCATTAAAAAAGAAGTACCTACTGGTATGGAAATTTGTGAAGTACAACTAAAAGCATCAGCAAATAAAATTCATGATACAGAAATAAATCAGGAAATTGAGCCGTACTTAAATGATATTAATAATTTATTTGAAGATGTTTCCAAAGATGAATTGATTAAAAAATTCTTTTCAGCTGAATTTACACGATTCTTTAACTACTATAAAAAATCTAAAGATTTAAAAACACAATCAGGAAGTCATTCCGAAGATACGTACCGTGCAGATGACAATTCAACACGTTTCTTTATCAATATCGGAAGTAAAGATGGATACGATTGGATGAAGTTAAAAGACTTCCTAAGAGATACGCTACAACTCAATCAAGACGATGTTTACAAAGTAGATGTTAAAGATAGTTTTGCGTTTTTCAATACCGATGTCGCTAACAAAGACAAGGTTTTAGAATTCTTTACAGACTTCAAACAAGATGGCCGTTTTATCAACGTTGAAATCACAGAAAAAAAGAGTCGAGATCGCAATCGCGGAGGTGGCGGAGGTCGTCGATCTGGTGGCGGAGGCTATGGCGGAGGCGGAAGAGGACGAAACGACCGTTCTAAAAATTCTGGATCAAGATCAGAAAGCAGAGGACGTAGAAGCGACAACAACTCGTCTGGAAGATCTCCGAGACGTTCATCAGACTTTAAACCAAGTGGTGGGGGCGATTTTTCAAGAGCAAGAAAAAGCCGTAGAAAATAAACCATTGTGTTAATTTTTAGTCAAAGTTGAGATTGACAATATTAGTGTAGTATTTGTTTACTACTTTTATATCCTTAATCGAATAAATGAAATCGTATTTCACACTTTTATTTCTCTTTGCACTCCCTTTTTTGGGGATGGCTCAAGTTTACAATACCGTAAAAGGTAAAATTGTAAATTCAGAAACATTGGGAGCTATGGAAAGTGTGAATATTGTAAACCTCAATCAGGTAATTGGAACCACTACCAATACTGAAGGACAGTTTGAAATTCGTGCAAAAGCCAACGACACCCTACACCTTTCCTATTTAGGCTATAAATCAATCAAAGTAAAGGTTAGTAATGACTGGGTCAAATATGGGACTTCTACAACCATTGAACTTACAGAGCTAGCTTTAGCACTTGAAGAAGTGAATGTAAACAAGCTAAAGCTTACGGGCTATCTTGAAGTGGACATCAAACAAGTCCCAATTCAAAAAAATGTACGTTACAGTATTTCTGGACTCAACAGTGGATATGAATCAAGGTCTCGATCGCCAAGTATGGTGACCAAAGTTTTAGGAGCTATATTTAATCCTGCAGATTTTTTACACAATATATTTGGTAAAAAGCCGCGCGAAATGCGAAAGCTCAGAGAAATGAAAAAGCAAGATGAGATTAGAAACTTACTCGCTTCCCGTTTTGACAGAGAAATGCTGATTGCTTTGTTACAGGTTGACAAAATCGATTTAGACCTTTTGATTAGTGAATGTAACTATTCCACAGACTTCATAAGAACTGCTAATGACTTGCAAATATTAGACGCTATTAGCGAATGCTATGAAGAGTATAAGATTCTAAGTCGCAATAGAAAAAGGTAATTTTAAGTAACTATTTAAAATTAAAAACCTTAGATTGGAAGTGTCTTAAGGTTACTTAACGTTTTTTTTGCTAAAGCAATTTTTTCTGGAAAAAACTCTTTCCCTTTGATATTATTAGCAATAACAGATATTTTTTCTTTAGTCTTAGAAGACATAGAAAGTGTTTTATTTGCTTTTAAAATTGGTTTTTTTTGCTTCATTACTTTACAAAGTTAATTATTTTTTCTTAAAAATCAAAACTCCTATGTACTCATTTTCAGGGATATACTGAATAAGATTAGGTTTTTCTTCGTTCGTATATCCAAATATAATATATTCTTTAATCAATCTAGTAAAATTTTTATTAATGTAATAACGGTATATTTTAATCCTTCTATTAAAATTCTTACAAACAACAACATTTAAATCGCATGCTTTTCTGCAATTTTTTTTACAATCATCTACGAAACTATTAGAGCTGTCACTTCCTTGAATCCAAATAGCGTCGTCTTTATGAGTTTTAAAAAAAAGAGGGACGGTATCCAAAACTGTACTAAAAACTTTTCTCATGTCTCCATTATTACTATTTACATCATCTGTAATAGTCTTATTGGATAGATCATAATCCCCAAAACCTAAATTATAGAGTGTTTTTCCGTTTTGCTTTTTAAATGGAGCATATTCAATTGCCTTAATTATTGAATTAATTCCGTTGCTCTCAAACAAGTATTGAATTTTACTTTGATTTGAAATAAGTTGGGTTTTATAAGCAGGTATATTATTCAAAAGAATATTTATAAAAAATAAAGTTAAACAAAACAATTTTAAGTGTTTAGGTCAAAAAAATATTGCATTTACTACCAACGGTTACCTCATTTTGTCGAAGAACGAGTGAAGTCAATTCTTTTTTTGTGGTGATGTTAATATAAATTGAATAGATAACTATTCAATCGTCTTAAAAACTTTAACCCAAAACTTCAGTCCCATAAAAAACTAAATACTTATATTGAATGAAAACAAACACACTCATGAATCCATTTCTCAGAAACGGCTTGGCAATTATAATTGGTATTTTTATTGGCGCTCTCATTAATTTTGGAATTATCTTAATCAGTGGAACTATCATTCCACTCCCTGAAGGCGTGGATACTTCTAATATGGAAAGCATCAAAAGTGCTATGAGTTTGTACGAACCCAAACATTTTCTGTTTCCATTTTTAGCGCATGCTTTAGGAACTTTTTTTGGAGGAGCTATCACTGCAAAAATAGCAGTCAGTGCTCAGACAAAAGTGGCTTTAGTCGTAGGGATCGTCTTTTTATACGGTGGATTTTCTATGGTCATGCAACTGCCTTCCCCCCTTTGGTTTAATCTATTGGATCTTATAGTTGCTTACATTCCAATGGCATGGCTAGGAGCTAAACTTGTACATAAATTAGATTCAAGGAATTAAAAGATGTCCGCTAAAGAATTTTTAGAGCTTAGCATTTTTCGCTTCAATCCAGCGTGCCATATATTTGGTACTTTGCATTTGATGATGGCTGAGCATCTGCCCAATAAAATTTTGAGAACGATGAGCATCAAGAGTCTCTAAAAGTGTATTCACTTGATTTATAAAATTTGTTTGATGTAACTCTTTTTCAAATCTATTTTTTAAAACAGAAAAACCTTGGACTTGAAATGCCTCCCATTCAGGTAATTTGGAATACAACGCTACAGCACGGGCTGCAAACACATCCACAGTATCTTCTACAATCCCATTAGGGTCCATTGCTCCAAACATTCCTTCTGCAGCTACAGACGACATTGCACAAGGCGTTCCTGTTTGCATGGCTTGTATAAGCTTGCCTTTCAAACCTGCTCCAAACCTAAGGGGTGCTAATAAAACTTTTGCAGAGTTTAAAACCTCAAATGCATCTTCCACAAAACCATGTATCAAAAACCCTTCTTTTTCGTTGTGCATTTCTTTGAAGACTGGTGTATCATAAGCACCATAAATATGCAGTTTGGTTTCTGGAAGTGATTTTCGAATGCGTGGCCAAATATCTTTTTTTAAATAGCGGACCACATCTGAATTTGGAGGATGTAAAAAATTTCCAATGGACACAAAATCATATCTTTCAGAATACGCCTTACAATCTAAGCGAGGTTCACAATTTTGAGAAGGAATCATAAAAGGGAGATACCACAAAATGGCGGAATCAATTTTGAACGTTTCAATTAGAATTTTATATTCGGTTTCGGAAATCACCAACGCTAAATCGCTTCTGTAAATACTGGCAATTTCGCGCTTAGCAATATCACTTTTTAGGAAACTAATATCTGTTTCTTGATTTGAATTGAACGCTTTTTGTCGCCCTTTCCTAAGAAAATGCAAGTCTTCTGTATCTAGAATTCGTAAAGCACCTGGGCAGTGTTCCGAAACACGCCATCCAAATTGTTCTTCTGTCATGAACCGATCAAAAAGAACAATCGCAGGATTCAGGGATTTTATAAATACATCAAAACTAGAATGGTTGAGTACAATTTCAACAACGTTCACTCCTAAAGATTCTAAATCAAATGCATTCTCTGATTTTTTGCATGTCGTGGCAAACGTAATGTTATAATCTTGTTCTTGAAATGCTTCTATCAATTGTAGCATCCGTGTTCCTGCTGCAGAAGAATTTGGTTCTGGATACACAAACCCGATTACAAGTAAGGTTGGCTGCATAAAACTATAAATTAGTCGTGGTTGGTATGAAGGCTATAACCAGATCGTACATTGCGCGCCCAGTCTACCAAAGATTGTACCTGAGCATCCGTAAGTTGCGCTTCCTTGTGTGTCCAAGTATAAGACGCCAACGGCATCTCTCTCTCTTCAATTTCCTCAATCAACTCATCGAGTTTATGGTCTTTTTTCTTTGTTGAATAACTGGCCCATTTGGAAACATCAAAATGTTTTTTACCTTCTTTAACATGACTGTTTAACCAGTAATTTACAGGAGTTATAGAATTATACCAAGGATAATTTGTAGAACTACTATGACAATCAAAACAAGCTTGATTTAAAATTTGTTGAACGTCTTTAGGCGCTTGTGTTTCTGCTAAAAACAGCTCAATAGATTCCAAACCTCCTTGGTTTTTATTCGGTTGAAAAAATTGTGCAAGGACTAACGCAATCACAAGTCCACCTATTATTTTTGCCTTTCGGGTCATTTCATTTTATTTAAAGTTATAAAGTTATTAAAATTATGTTAGTTACTGTATGAATTCTCATTTTTAAATTGAAGCATCAATAACGATCAAAAACTTAAAAACAAGTCCAATTACTTCGATTGAAAAGCCCTATATTTGTAGCTTCAAAAAAACACAACCACTATG
>JABAYY010000031.1 GCA_018608765.1 Flavobacteriaceae bacterium | reverse complement strand
AATATCTGCATACAATCCAATGGATACAAATGATTTTTTTAAATTACTAAAAACCAGTTTTCCTTTCACTCCAACGGTTAAACAAAACATTGGTTTACAGCAGCTTTCTAATTTTATATTTAGTAATGTTGCCAATGAACTCTTTGTTTTAAAAGGCTATGCTGGTACAGGAAAAACAACGATTATTGGTGTGATCGTAAAAAACTTATGGAAAGCTCAAAAAAATGCAGTTTTATTAGCGCCAACAGGACGTGCAGCTAAGGTTATTAGTAACTATTCACAGAAAGAAGCGTTTACCATTCATAAGAAAATTTATGTACCACGTTCTGAAAAAAACGGTAAAATCTCTTTTGTACTAGCACCAAACAAACATAAAAAAACACTTTTCATTGTAGATGAAGCGTCTATGATTTCAGATATTTCAAATCAAGCAAAATTATTTGGAACAGGTGCTTTGCTGGACGACTTAATCCAATATGTGTATTCTGGATTTCAATGCAAGTTGTTATTAATTGGAGATACTGCACAGTTGCCCCCTGTGAAACTAGATTTAAGTCCAGCACTAAATGAATCTAATTTAGAGCTTAATTATGACAAAGAAGTTCTTAGGTTGGAGTTAGATGAAGTGGTTAGGCAAGGAGAAGACTCTGGAATTTTGTTTAACGCAACACATTTAAGAGAAGCCATTTCAAATTCGTTTTTTGATTCTTTTGAATTTAATCTTAATGGATTCAAAGATATTGTCCGTTTAAGCGATGGGTATGAAATTATGGATGCCATAAACGATGCTTACAGCAATTTGGGAAATGAGGAAACAGCTTTAATTGTGCGTTCTAATAAACGTGCAAACCTCTACAATGAGCAAATTCGTTCCCGTATTTTGTTTAATGAAAATGAATTAACCGCGGGTGATTTTTTGATGATTGTTAAAAACAATTATTTCTGGTTAAAGCCTACGAGTGAGGCTGGTTTTATTGCGAATGGGGATATTATTGAAGTTTTGGAAGTTTTTAGTGTTAAAGAGTTGTATGGTTTTCGGTTTGCAGAAGTTAAAATCCGGATGGTTGATTATCCTAATATGCGACCATTTGAAACCGTTTTAATGCTAGATACAATTACTTTAGAAACACCTTCGTTACCCTATGAAGATTCCAATAGATTATACCAAGAAATTTTAAAAGATTTTGAAGACGAACCTTCTTCTTACAAAAGATTTTTAGGAGTTAAAAAGAGTAAGCACCTCAATTCACTCCAAGTAAAGTTCTCTTATGCAATCACTTGTCATAAGTCGCAAGGAGGGCAGTGGAATACTGTATTTGTAGAACAGCCATACCTGCCAAACGGCATCGATCGCGATTATTTGCGATGGCTCTATACAGCCATAACACGAGCTAAAGAGAAACTGTATCTTATTGGTTTTCAAGATGATTATTTTGAAGATTAATTTTTATGACTACAGCAATTATTCAAATTGCAAAAAAAAATGTATTTTTGTTTATTGATTAAACAAAATAATTAACCTAAATCTAAATGAAAATAATTGCCATGATTCCTGCTCGTTACGATTCATCCCGTTTTCCAGGAAAACTTATGCAGGATTTAGGAGGTAAAAGCGTTATTCTTAGAACCTACCAAGCCACTATAGGTACCAATCTTTTCAGTGATGTTTATGTAGTGACAGATAGCGAAATTATTTCTGAAGAAATTAAAAGTCATGGAGGTAAGGTATTTATGAGTCAAAAAACTCATGAATCAGGTAGTGATCGTATTGCCGAAGCTGCTGAAGCTATTGATTGTGACCTTGTAGTTAATGTTCAAGGAGATGAGCCCTTTACAGATAAAGAGAGTTTGCAGAAAGTTTTAAACGAATTTAAAAACGATCCCGAAAACGAAATTGATTTAGCTTCTTTAATGATACATATTACGGATCCTGAAGAAATAAAGAATAAAAATTCTGTAAAAGTAATTGTAGATCAACGAAATTTCGCTCTTTACTTTTCAAGGAGTCCAATTCCTTTTTCTAGAGATAAAACAGTTGATACCAAGTATTTTAAACATAAAGGCGTTTACGTCTTTAGAAAACAGGCCCTGCTTGATTTTACTAAACTTCCAATGAAAATGTTGGAAGCTTCTGAAAAAATTGAATGCATTCGTTATTTAGAATTTGGGAAAAAAATTAAAATGGTAGAAACTGACATTCACGGCATAGAAATCGATACCCCCGAAGATTTGATAAACGCCAATAAACATTGGAAAACAAATTAATCAACAAAATTAATATTGAAGAAATTAGACTTAACCTCTTGGAATCGCCAACACCTTTTTAATCATTTTAATGCATTAGCAGACCCTTATTTTGCGGTCACAATTCCTTTTAATGTGTCTTTAGCTTATAAGAAATCAAAGGCTAATGGGGCAAGTTTTTTCGCTATCTACCTTCACGACTGTATGAAAGCAATTAATGAAGTTGAAAATTTTAAATACAGAATAGTTGATGACCAAGTATTTGAATACGATGTCATTCACGCCTCTGCAACCCTTTCGAGACCTGATAATACCTTTGGTTTTAGTTTTATTGATTTCTCAGAAAACTTTAACGAATTTAATACGAATATCCTAAAAGAAAAACAACGCATTAACGACTCTACAGAGCTTTATCCCCCAGTAAACGGATTAAATTGTATCCACTGTTCTGCATTGCCATGGTTTTCTTTTACGTCCCAAAAAGAGCCCTTTTCAGGGATCAAAGATTCAGTACCCAAATTAGCATTTAGTAAAACCTACAAAGAAAACGATTCATTATTAATGAATGTAGGGATCAGTGTAAATCATGCCTTAATAGATGGCTATCATGTCGGGCAATTTGCAGAACTATTTCAAAAAAACCTTAACCTCCCATAATACATTATTATGGACTAATACTACCTAGTTATGAATATGAATTTTAAAAATTTCCCAATGGTTTCCAAAGTTGTCTTTGGTCGTGGAAGTTTCACCCAATTAGTTGAAATAATAACCCCTATGCGTAAAAATGAAAGTGCTCCTTTTATTTTTCTTGTGGATGATGTGTTTGAAAACAACTCTTCTTTAATTGAAAAAATTCCTCTGCTTTATAAGGATCAAATTATTTTTATTTCTTCCAACGAAGAACCAAAAACATCACAAGTAGATCAATTGGTTGAAGATATTGTTTTAAACTCTAGTGTCTTGCCTTCTGGGATTATAGGAATAGGAGGGGGAACCCTTTTAGATTTAGCCAAAGCAGTCGCTTTAATGCTTACCAACAATGGGTCGAGTCAAGAATACCAAGGCTGGGATTTAATTAAAAATAAAGGTATTTATCATGTTGGAGTTCCTACTATTTCAGGCACTGGTTCTGAAGTTTCAAGAACAGCCATTTTGACAGGGCCTACAAAGAAATTAGGAATTAATAGTGATTTCACTCCTTTTGATCAAGTGATTTTAGACCCAGAACTTACTGAAGGAGTTTCTAAAGAACAATGGTTCTATACAGGTATGGATTGTTATATTCATTGTATAGAATCCCTTACAGGAGAGTATATCAACTCATTTAGTAAAACTTACGGAGAAACTTCACTGAGTCTTTGTAAAGAAGTCTTTTTAGACTCGATAAGTTCAGAGGAAAGTCAAGATAAATTAATGATGGCCTCTTGGCATGGCGGAATGAGTATTGCCTATTCTCAAGTTGGAGTTGCCCACGCTATGAGTTATGGATTGTCGTTTTTGTTAGGAACAAAACATGGGATTGGTAATTGTATTGTATTTGATCACCTTTCTGAGTTTTATCCTGAAGGGGTCAAATTATTCAAGATGATGAAAGCCAAACACAATATTTCATTACCACAAGGATTGTGTGCAAACCTCACAGACAAACAATTTGACATCATGATTGATGTTTCATTAAGTCTTGGGCCCTTATGGGAAAATGCCATCGGAAAAGATTGGAAAATAAAAATAACCAGATCCCGTTTGAAGGATCTTTATTCAAAAATGTAAGAATGCAGAAACTATCAAAATTTATATACGAACGCCTATTGGGATGGAACGCAACAGGTTTTAAAAATTTTGATTCTGTAAAAAAAGCAGTACTCATTGCAGCACCGCACACCAGTTGGCATGATTTTTATATAGGCGTTCTGTTAAGGTCGTCCCTGAAATTACGTTCTAACTTTGTTGGAAAAAAAATACTATTTAATCCTTTGACAGGGTGGTTTTTCAGAGCCTTGGGTGGAGCTCCTGTTCTGCGTCATGCAAATGAAAAACAAGTAGATGCCATCGCACGTTTGTTTGAGAACAGAACTGAGTTTCGGATGCTATTAGCGCCAGAGGGTACACGTAAAAAAGTAACAGAGTGGAAAACAGGGTTTTATTATATTGCTAAAACAGCAAAAGTGCCTGTTATTATGTTATCGTTTGATTTTGAAAATAAAGAAAATCGGTTTTCAGAACCTTTCTATCCTACAGATGATATTGACGCAGATTTTAAGTTTATGCGTGCATTTTTTGAAGGTATTAAAGGAAAAATTCCAGAGTTCTCTTAATTACTCTTGCATGGTATGGTATACAAACTGAACGTCATCATCCTCTTCTAATTTTTCTAAAAGTTTTTCAACATCAGCAACTTGCGCCTCGTTTAGAGGTTTTGTAACTTGAGGGATTCGTTCAAATCCAGAAGAGAGGATTTCAATATTTCGTTCTTCTAAAGAAGATTGGATGGCTCCAAAACTTTCAAAGGGTGCATAGATCAAAATCCCATCGTCGTCCTTAAAAACTTCTTCAGCTCCAAAATCAATAAATTCAAGTTCAATTTCGTCAACTTCTAAACCTTCTGCATTGATTCGGAAATTACACGTGTGATCAAACATAAACACCACAGATCCAGAGGTTCCTAAACTTCCGTTACATTTATTAAAAAAACTTCTAACATTCGCAACCGTACGAGTATTGTTGTCCGTCGCTGTTTCAACAAGTACTGCAATCCCATGAGGTGCATAGCCCTCAAATAAGACTTCTTTATAATCCCCTTGGCTTTTGTCACTTGCACGCTTAATAGCACGTTCAATATTGTCCTTAGGCATATTAACAGCCTTTCCATTTTGAATCACGGCTCTTAAACGAGAATTACTGTCTGGATCGGCACCGCCTTCTTTGACAGCCATAACGATGTCTTTTCCAATTCGTGTAAATGCCTTGCTCATTGCTGACCAACGTTTCATTTTTCTTGCTTTGCGAAATTCAAATGCTCTTCCCATAGGTTATAGTATATTCAAAATATTGTTTAACAAAAATAAAAATGCTAGAACGAAAAACAAGTATAATTTCACTTAAAACGTTAAAACATATTTTCAAAGAGTTCCAAGCTATACATTTGAAGATGTTTTGGAAGTGTGTTTTCTTTTGGTAAAACAGCCAAGTACCGATCGTCATTAGTCGTGTAAACCAGTTTATAGCGTGGATTTTTAGCACCTATTTTTGAAACCAAATCTTTGATAAATTCATCGTGATGTACCAAATCCTTACTTCCTAAATGAAAAATCCCATGTTTCTTTCGATTGATAATATAATGTACTTGTTGGGTTACCTTTTTATCTGAAATGACATTCATTATCAGATTCGGAAATAGTTCTATGGGACTGTCTAGCTCTAAGTGTAATTTAAGTTCATTAATCCTTGGGGACGGCACTCCAAAAACCATGGGCAAACGTAAGATAGCTACTTTCTCAGTGGGGAGTTTTAAAAACAACTGCTCTAGTCTGATTTTAAAATGACCATAAACACTATTACTAAGGGTAGTGTCATTCTCATAACTCGGAAATTTACTGTAGGCATCAAAGACATTGGCAGAGGATAAAAAAATTATTTTGCATTTCTTTACAGTAGAAATATACTCAAAAACATGTTTATGTGCCGTTAATTGTGCTGAAAAATCTCCTCTAAGAGCCGAGATAATAATGGTTGGTTTTACCACGTTTAGAATCTCAAAAATATCATCTTCCTCAAAATCATAATGAAAAAATTGTTTGTTATTTTCATTCGCTTTTAGCGGAGTACGATACGTTCCAAATGTCTTGTAATAGGAGTGGAGTTCTTTATAAATCGCACTTCCCAAATAGCCACTGACACCTAAAATCAGAATGCGGTGTTTTTTTAATGTAGCCATATTTGAATCGTAATTATTTTTTGTAAAAAGGAAGTTTTACAATTTTTGCAGGTACTTTTTGTTTACGAATGGCGATGCGAATTTCTGAGTCAACAGCCGCATTACCAGATAAGATATACCCCATTCCAATTCCTTTTCCTAATGAAGGTGCCATTGTTCCTGAAGTAACAATTCCAATTTCGTTTCCAGACGCATCTTCTATAGTGTAATTCTTTCTGGGGATGCCACGTTCCAGCAACTCAAACCCAACCAAACGTCTTTTAGGACCTTCTTCTTTTTCAGTTTTAAGTGCTTCAGAATTTGTGAACGGCTTCGTAAACTTTGTAATCCATCCCAATCCAGCTTCGATAGGAGAGCTGTGATCGTCGATATCATTTCCATAAAGACAGTACCCCATTTCCAATCTTAAAGTATCACGCGCCGCTAATCCGATGGGTTTAATCCCAAAAGAAGCGCCCGCTTCTAAGACGTTGTCCCATACCTGTTTTACTTCTGAATTTTTACAGTAAATTTCAAAACCTCCACTTCCTGTATAGCCTGTTGCAGAAATGATAACATGCTCAATGCCTGCAAAATCTGCCACCACAAAATTATAGAATGCTATGGAAGCTAAATCAACGCTAGACAGTGACTGCATTGCTTCCACAGCTTTTGGGCCTTGAATCGCTAACAAGGAATAATCCTCGCTAATATTTTTCATTTCAGCACCCATTGTGTTTTTGGAAGCAATCCACTCCCAATCTTTTTCAATATTACTGGCGTTGACTACTAACAAGTAAGTTTCTTCTTTGACTTTATAAATAATTAAATCATCGACAATACCTCCTTGTTCGTTTGGTAAACAACTGTATTGTGCTTTTCCTACGGTTAGTTTAGATGCATCATTTGATGATACCAATTGAATAAGGTCCAATGCATTTGGGCCTTCAATAAGAAATTCACCCATATGAGAAACATCGAATACTCCTAGATTGTTTCGAACGGTTTCATGTTCGGCATTCACTCCTTCATATTGAACGGGCATATTGTAACCGGCAAAAGGCACCATTTTGGCACCGAGAGCTTCATGAGTTGATTGTAGAGCAGTAACTTTCATAATTAATTAAATTTATAACAGGACAAATCTAATCAAAAATAGGAACCGAAATGGATTAAAGCTGTGTTAAAAATGCTTTAAATTCAGAATAGTCTTTAATATCTGTCGCCACTTTTTGTTTATTGATGACCGATTTTATTTGTGGAGGCAATGGAATTTCAGCATCAATAACTTCTTTCACAACATCTAAAAACTTGGTTGGGTGGGCCGTTTCCAAAAACACACAATGTGCTTGTGGATTGGTTTCTAAATAGGATTTACATCCTAAGTAACCAACGGCACCATGAGGGTCGGCAATATAATTAGTGGTTTTATAAATCTCCTCCAAAGCTTGTTTTGTTTCTTCATCTGTGAAACTGTAAGAAGAAAGATTTGATTTTAAGGTCTCAAAGTCATTTTTGTAAATGGCTTGAATTCGGATAAAATTACTTGGATTCCCCACATCCATTGCATTACTCACCGTTTGAACTGATGGTTTTGGATCGTAAGAATTGGACTCTAAATAACGGGTCACTACATTGTTATCGTTATTAGAAGCGATAAAATGTTTGATAGGTAATCCTAATTTTTGAGCAATCATTCCAGCACACACATTTCCGAAATTCCCACTTGGAACGGAAAACACAATATCCTTAGAACTGTTTTTAAGTTGCTTATATGCAAACATAAAATAAAACAGTTGGGGAAGCCATCGCGCCACATTGATGGAGTTTGCAGATGTTAATTGCATGAGTGATGTAAGTTCGTCATCTAGAAACGCTTTTTTCACCATGTCTTGACAATCATCAAAAGTACCTTTAACTTCAAGTGCTGTAATGTTTTGACCTAAAGTGGTTAATTGTTTTTCTTGGATATTACTCACCTTTCCACTAGGGTATAAAATAACCACTCTGACCCCTTTGACTCCAAGGAATCCATTGGCAACCGCACCTCCGGTGTCCCCAGAAGTAGCCACCAAAACGGTCACTTCATTGGAATTATTCTTATTAAAATAGCCTAAACAACGCGCCATAAAACGTGCGCCAACATCTTTGAATGCCATGGTGGGACCATGAAACAATTCGAGTGTCGATATAGAATCTGTAAGGTTCACAACTGGAAAATCAAAACTAAGCGTCTCCGAAACGATTGTTTTTAAAACATCTTCAGGAATTTCGGGGCTTATAAATTGTTTGATGGCTTCAAACGCAATCTCATCATTTGAAAGATTCTCGATGTTCTCAAAAAAAGAAGCCTCTAAAGGGGTGATGCTTTCTGGAAAGTACAAACCTCTATCGGGAGCAAGACCTTTGATGACTGCGGTTTCAAAAGTGGTATTTGGAGCAATATTATTTAAACTATAATAGTTCATAGCTGACTTTTAATTTAAGTGTTTGATACCTTCTAAATTTATTTTTGAAACATAAATTTCAAACGGTATATTTTGGTTTTTATAGGTTTGTCTTATGGCTTTTTCTACCTTTATTGCAGTGGCTTCCGTTTTACATAAACTAAATACTGAGGGTCCTGAACCAGAAATGCCAGTGCCCAAAGCACCATTTCCTAAGGCTGCTTTTTTAATAGTCTCAAATCCTGGGATGAGTTGACTTCTAAACGGTTCCACCACCACGTCTTCCAAAGAGCGACTGATTAGATCGTAATCATTAGTATGTAATCCATGTATAAGACTCCCAACGTTAGACCATTGGGTGATAGCATTTTTTAATGCAATTGTTTCGGGAAGAATCTTTCTGGCGTCCGCTGTTTTTATTTCAATTTGAGGATGAATTACCACAGCAAACAAATCAGAGGGTGTTGGTATTTGGAGAATCTCCAAAGGGTCTAAACTCTTTACAAGAGTAAAGCCTCCAAAAAGGGCAGGGGCAATATTATCGGCATGTTCACTTTGACTTGCCACGGCTTCGCCTTTCATAGCAAAAGCTGTAAGCTCTGTTTTAGAATATGGGTTTCCGAGTAATACATTCATTCCGTACACACTCCCAACTGCACTCGCAGAACTGCTGCCAACGCCACTTCCGGGTTTGATGTGTTTATATATTTCGATTTCAAAACCACAATCTGGTTTTGCAGCCTTGTACATAGCTAATGCCGAAACACCTGCTACATTTTTTTCAACTTCAAACGGAAGGTCATAGCCTTCAATTTTTGTAATTCGAACTCCTTTTTCTTCGGTTTTACGAATCACCATTTCATCTCCAATAGAATCGAGGCAAAATCCAAGGACATCAAATCCACAGGATACATTCGCAACAGTTGCTGGAGAAAATAGTTTAATTTCGTTCATTAATGCGTATTTGAAATTCTAATTATATCCGCAAATAAACCAGATGCTGTAACTTCAGATCCTGCTCCAGCTCCTTTGATAATCATGGGTTGGTCGCTGTAGCGATTTGTATAAAACATCACAATATTATCTTTCCCTTCAAGGTTATAAAAAGGATGTCCTACAGGGATTTCTTTCAGTCCTACTTTAGATGCACCATCTTTAAATTCAGCAACATATTTCAATTGACAATTGTTAGCTTCTGCAGATTGAAATAATTTTTGAAACAACGCCTCATTCGTTTTTAGGGTTTCATAAAAAGCATCTACAGAGTTGGCCTCCATACATTCTTTTGGTAAAAACGCTTCATTTTGAATGTCGTCCATTTCTAACATCTCTCCACTTTCTCTGGCTAAAATTAATAATTTTCTGGCAACGTCCACACCACTCAGATCAATTCTAGGATCTGGCTCTGTATATCCTTCTGCTTGTGCTTGTTTTACCACATCGTGAAAGGTATTGTTTTTATTGAAATTATTAAAGATAAAATTCAAACTTCCAGAAAGTACCGCATTGATGGAAGTAATATGATCTCCAGACATGATTAAATTTTTCAATGTATCAATGACAGGAAGACCTGCTCCAACATTTGTTTCAAATAAGAAAGGCACATTGTATTTGTGAGAAAGGTGCTTTAATTCTTTGTAGTTTTCAATGGCACTCGAACACGCAATTTTATTACAAGCCACAACGGCGATGCTTTGTTTTAAATAATGGGCATAAGTATTTGCTACTGCTTCGTTGGCTGTAATATCTATAAAAACTGAATTTCTTAAGTTTAATTTTTTAGATGCTTCAAAAAAGGCCATCGGCTCTGTTGGTTGCCCATCTTTCAATAGAGTCTCCCAATTGGATAGGTTGATTCCATTATCGTCAAACACCATCTTTTTTGAATTGGAAAGTCCCACAACTTTAATATTTATTTTAAGGGTTGACTTTATGTATTTCTTTTGCTGTGCAATCTGGTCTATGAGGGATTTACCTACATTTCCAACTCCAGCAATGAATAAATTCATTTGCTTGGTTTGTTCTTCAAAAAACTGCTCATGTAAAGAGTTTAAAGCTTTCTTTACATCCGATTCAGCAATCACAGCTGTAATGTTTCGTTCTGAAGCTCCTTGTGCAATCGCTCTAATATTGACGTTGTTTTTTCCTAAAGTACTGAACATTTTTCCGCTAATTCCTTGATGGCTTTTCATTTTATCTCCAACAACAGCTACAATGGATAAGTTTGGTTCAATTACTAAGGGGTCAATTTTAAATAAAGAAATTTCATTTTCAAATTCTTTATCAATTACCGCTTTGGCAGAAAGTGCATCTTTATCTGAAATCCCAATACAAATCGAATGCTCTGAAGACGCTTGAGTAATGATGATCACATTTATTTTGGAGTGTGCTAAGGTTTCAAACAAGCGTTTAGAAAACCCAGGAATTCCAACCATTCCATTTCCTTGGAGTGTAAGTAAGGACACATTATTGATGTTGCTAATCCCTTTGATAGGAAATTGCGACCCATTTTCTACAATTTTAGTAATCAATGTCCCAGGATCTTCGGGTGCTAAGGTATTTTTTATCAGTAGGGGAATGTCTTTTCTTAAGACAGGCTGTACTGTTGGAGGATACAATACTTTTGCTCCAAAATGCGATAATTCAATGGCTTCTAAATACGACAGCTTGTTGATAGGTCTTGCATGTTTGACCATTTTAGGATTGGTTGTAAACATACCACTCACATCCGTCCATATTTGTAAAACACTCGCGTTGAGTGCTGCCGCAAGAATTGCAGCAGTGTAATCCGATCCACCCCGACCTAAGGTTGTGATTTCGTCATTTTCAGATTTTGAAATAAAACCCGGTAGGATTGTCACCATTTTTTGATTGCTTTCAAAATAGGTCGTGATATTGGCATTTGTTTCTTCAAAATTAACGGCTGCATTTGTAAAATTTGAATCCGTTACAATTAAGTTTTGAGAGTTTTTTAGTTGGACATTAACTCCTTTAGACTTGATGGCTTCATAAATGATTAATGAAGAAATTAACTCTCCAAAACTAAGAAGTTTATCGGTTGTTTTTGGTGATAATTCGTTGATTAAATACACCCCATCCAATAGTTTTTCAAGACGTGATAAATGCTCTAACACAATATCGGTTGTTGCTTCGTGGACTTCGCCGCTTAGCAATCCATCAATGACTTCAATGTGTTTTAAGCGCAACGCTTCAAAGTCTTCTTTATAACTAAGGTCTTTATTGATGGCTTTGTCGGCTGCAATGAGTAATTTATCCGTAATTCCACCAACGGCAGAGACAACCACAACAATGTTTTCAGATGCCGATTCGTGTTTTACAATCTTTATTACTTTGGATATATTTGTTGAAGAACCTACAGATGTTCCTCCAAATTTTAAAACTTTCATGTGTTTATTTTATTGATTTTTAACGGTTACATGCTGTTCGCTATTAGTCATTCCCTTGGGTGATAATATTTTTAACATGCTCGTTTCATGTGTTTATTTTATTAATTTTTTAACGGTTACATGCTGTTCGCTATTAGTCATTCTCTTGGGTGATAATATTTTTAACATGCTCGTTTCATGTGTTTATTTTATTGATTTTTAATGGAAACTATTGTTTTGGTATAAACAATATAGATAGGGGTCGGAATTATATAATAGCAAAACCCAAAAGGGTTGTAATAATCGTGTTAATTATTACAAAAGGTGAATTCAGTTGGAAAGATTCCATGTAAAAGAAATTTGTAGAACTCGTAGAATGTTGCATTATATGTTTTATTAACTCTCAAAAGTATCAATTTCAGAGGCAAAAAAAAATAATTACACCAATTTTACAAATTATGGAATTTAGAGGATATATATTCTTAATAATCAAGTTAAAACCAAGTATTGTTGAATTTTCATCAATTGCTTAAATAATTACAATTTTCAATCCAAAATACATTCTTTACAAATGTTCATGACTGTTTAATAAAAAGTTGTTGAAATAGTTGTTTTTTATGTGTTTACAGCAATCTTATTATTAATTTTGCAGTCATAACTTTTTGAAAAAAAATATACATGCAACGCGACGAACAAATTTTTGAATTAATTGAAGCTGAAAGAGAACGTCAAATCAATGGAATTGAATTGATTGCTTCTGAAAATTTCACAAGTGAACAAGTGATGGAAGCTAC
>JABAYY010000066.1 GCA_018608765.1 Flavobacteriaceae bacterium | reverse complement strand
TTCAACAAAAAATACCTATGTCAAACGACATCCGAATTAAAAAAGGGTTAGATATCAAGTTAGTAGGGGAGGCAGCCTTGATAAAAAGCGATGCCATCAAAAGTAACTTTTATAGCATCAAACCCGAAGATTTTCACGGACTCACACCTAAATTATTAGTTAAAGCTGGCGCTAAAGTCCAAGCAGGTGAGCCTATTTTTTATGACAAATCCAACGAGTCTATTCAATTTGTTTCTCCTGTCTCGGGAGAAATTGTTGAAATATTAAGAGGTGAGAAACGTCGTATCTTAGAAGTCAAAATACAAGCAGACAAAACGCAAACATTTTTGGACCACCAAAAACTGGAAGTTGAAAGTGCGAAGGCTGAAGAAATTAAAGCCAAATTACTTGCATCAGGATGTTGGCCGTTTATCATGCAACGTCCCTATGACGTCATTGCTAACCCAGAAACTACACCAAAAGGGATTTTTGTTTCTGCGTATGCTTCAGCTCCTTTAGCAGCGGATTATGATTTTGTTTTGACGGGTAAAAAAGCAGAATTACAAGCTGCAGTGTCAGCACTTTCAAAATTAACTAGCGGAAATATAAATGTTAGTGTTTCTAAGGATTCACATTCTCCTTTCACCAATTTAGAAGATGTGGTGACTCATAAAGTTTCGGGTCCACATCCATCAGGAAATGTTGGGACGCTTATCAATAAAATTGATCCTATTAACAAAGGGGAAGTGGTTTGGACTGTCACACCACAAGACTTAGTTATCATAGGAGAATTGCTTTTAACAGGTAAATTCAATGCTGAACGTATTGTGGCACTTGCAGGATCGGGTGTCAAAGAGCCACGCTATTTAGTTACTAAAATTGGTAGTGAAATTGCAACGATGGTTTACGATCGTGGGATTGAAAAAGATGCGCACGTTCGAATTATTTCAGGGAATGTTTTAAGCGGAAAAGAAATTAAACCAGACGGTTATTTAGGGTACTACTCTAACTTAGTAACAGTGATTCCAGAAGGAGATGATTATGAATTTTTTGGATGGAACAAACCGGTATTTGATAAAGTATCTACATCTAGAGCTTTGACATTTTCATGGATGACTCCAAACAAAAAATTTGACCTAAATACAAATACAAACGGAGAACACAGAGCTTTTGTAATTACAGGATCTTATGAAGAAGTATTCCCGTTAGATATTTTTCCAATGCAAGTCTTAAAGGCCTGTATGTATCAAGATCTTGACGAAATGGAAGCACTTGGAATGTACGAAGTAGCGCCCGAAGATTTTGCGTTGACTGAATTTGTATGTGTGTCTAAACAACCACATCAAAAAATAATTAGAGAAGGACTAGACTTAATGCTTAAAGAAATAGGATAAAATGAGTTTAAAAAGTAAATTACACACTATTAAAGAAAAGTATAGAGGCACAAAAATGGCTCCGGCTTTTAATGCCTTGCATACCTTTTTATATTTACCAAACGAAACCACTCACAACGGTACGCATATCAAGGCTGCCGATGATTTAAAGCGTACGATGAACACGGTTATTATGGCCATGGTTCCTTGTTTGATTTTCGGGATGTTTAATGCAGGCTACCAACACCACTTGGCATTGGGAACTATTGAATCCGCTCAAGGGTTTTTAGGTTCATCGTTTTGGACTTGGAGCAATTTAGTCATTGGAATGTGGAAAGTATTGCCTTTAGTGGTCGTATCTTATGGCGTTGGATTGGCAATTGAATTTGTATTTGCAATTATTAAAGGTCACGAAGTAGAAGAAGGCTATCTTGTAACAGGGATGTTAGTGCCACTTATAGTGCCTATCGACTTACCCCTTTGGATGCTTGCTGTTGCCGTCGCTTTTGGTGTGGTCATAGGAAAAGAAGTTTTTGGAGGTACAGGAATGAATATTTTAAACCCTGCTCTCACCATTCGTGCCTTTTTATTCTTTGCTTATCCAACGTGGATGAGTGGCGATAAAGTTTGGGTACACGGAGCAGTTGAACGCGCTGGTACAGCAGATGCCATCTCTGGAGAAACTATTTTAGGAAGTTATGCTCAAAATAACTCTGTAATCTATGATTATTGGGATATGTTTTGGGGGATCATTCCAGGCTCTGTTGGAGAAACGTCTAAATTATTGATTATTCTTGGTGCCCTATTCTTGATATTTACAAAAATTGGAAGCTGGAGAATTATTGTTAGTACGCTGATTGGAGCACTTGCAATGGGGCTTATTTTTAATGGCGTCGTTGATGCCGGTTGGATTACAAGTTCAAGTAAATTCTTCGGATTAATGAGTGTCCCTTTCTGGCAACATTTAATTATAGGAAGTATCTTGTTTGGAGCCGTATTTATGGCAACTGATCCTGTAACAGCAGCTCAAACCAACAAAGGGAAATGGATATATGGATTTTTGATTGGATTCATTTCCATTATGATTCGTGTGTTTAACCCAGCCTATCCAGAAGGTGTCTTTTTAGCCATTCTTCTGATGAATGTGTTTGCTCCAACCATCGATCATTATGTGGTTCAAGGAAATGTCAAAAAACGAATGAAACGTCTTAAAGTTAAAACTGCATAATTATGAGTACTAATACAGACACAAACAAATACACGATTTTATTTGCCATCGCAATGGTAGTGATTGTAGGATCCTTGTTAGCCTTTACAGCCTCTTCTTTGAAACCCAATATTCAAGAGAACAAGCGTATGGAAACACAGCAAAACATTCTATATGCTATGGGAATCAATGAAAACGGTGCTTCAGACATCAAGTTTATTGGAACCGATAAAGTTGCAGGAGAATTTTCAAAATACATCTCAAAACAATTAATAATTGATGCGGATGGTAGTTCTGAAGAAAATACAGAAGCTTATCTTATTGATGTCAAAAAAGAACAAGCCAAAGCCAAAAATGGAGGCACTCGATTACTACCCTTGTTTTTAGGTGAAAAAGAAGGAGAATCTTTTTACATTATCCCGATTCGAGGAAAAGGATTGTGGGATGCCATCTGGGGTTATGTTGCATTGGATGAAGACATGGTTATTCAAGGCGCCTTTTTTGATCATGCTGCTGAAACACCAGGTTTAGGAGCCAACATCAAACAACGTTATTTTATGGATGATTTTGTTGGTGAAAAATTACTGACTGAAAGTGGTGCTTTTAAAGGCATCACGGTAGCAAAAGGAAATAACGATCCTAAAAACTTGACTAAAGACGACTATGAAGTGGACGCTTTAGCCGGGGCAACAATTACAGGAGATGGAGTATCTGCAATGATAAAAAAGGATTTAAAATTGTATTTACCATACTTTAAAAATTTAAAAAATCAATTGAACTAACATGGGACTACTTTCAAAAAAAGATGCCAAATTAATAACGGATCCGTTAGCAGATAACAACCCAATTACGATTCAAGTCTTAGGGATTTGTTCCGCCTTAGCAATTACAGCAGAGCTCAAAGCCTCTGTAGTAATGGGAGTTGCAGTGCTGTTCGTTTTAGGAATTGGAAACGTTGTCATTTCGTTGATGCGTAATATTATTCCTTCTAAAATTAGAATTATCGTACAACTTATCGTTGTGGCGTCCTTAGTAATTATCGTCGATCAGGTACTTAAAGCCTATGCTTATGAACTTAGTAAAACGCTCTCTGTATTTGTTGGATTGATTATTACCAACTGTATTATAATGGGACGTTTTGAAGCTTTTGCTCTTGGTAATGGTCCTTGGAAATCGTTTTTAGACGGGATTGGAAATGCACTTGGATACGCAGTGATACTTATAGCCGTAGGGTTTTTTAGAGAGCTCTTAGGATCTGGAACCCTTTTTGGAGTTCCTGTACTAGGAGACCCAATTGAGAAAACGGGACTTTATTCCATAGGGTATGAAAACAATGGATTCATGCTCATGCCACCAATGGCCTTGATTATAGTAGGGCTAATTATTTGGGTACAACGCAGTAGAAACACAACATTAATTGAAGATTAATTTCTTTAGTAAGAATTTAAATAAAAGACAATGATAGAACACATCGAATTATTTTTCAAATCAATTTTTATTGATAATATGGTGTTTGCGGTTTTCTTGGGCATGTGCTCATATTTAGCCGTCTCTAAAAAAGTAGCAACCGCTGTAGGACTTGGTGCCGCCGTCATCTTTGTACTGGCGATTACAGTGCCTTTAAACTGGTTATTAGATCAATATTTATTACAACCCGGAGCACTGGTATGGTTAGGCCCTGAATTTGCAGACTATGACCTAAGTTTCTTGTCGTTCATTATGTTTATTGCAACCATTGCAACCATGGTACAGTTAGTAGAAATCGTAGTTGAGAAATTCTCACCTTCACTCTATAACTCACTAGGTATTTTCTTACCCTTAATTGCTGTAAACTGTGCGATATTAGGTGGCTCATTATTCATGCAAGCACGTGAGATTGAAACTTTAGGATTGGCAGTCAATTACGGAATATCATCTGGAATTGGTTGGTTCTTGGCTATTTTAGCCATTGCCGCTATTCGTGAGAAAATCAGATATTCTAATGTCCCTGCACCACTCAGAGGTTTAGGAATTACATTCATTGTTACAGGACTCATGGGTATCGGGTTTTTGAGCTTTGGTGGAATGCTAACTGGGGGTGACGAAGAAGTAAAAGAAGAACCAAAAGAAGTAGTTGCTGAAACTACAGAAATTGAAGCAGAAGTAGATAATCAAATAAAAATAGTTAACTAATATGATTTTAGCCGCTGGAACAACCGGAACCATTTTAGCTACTGTTGTAGCATTTTTAGTAACCTCGTTACTATTAATTAGTGTGCTCCTTTTTGTAAAACAAAAATTATCACCATCAGGACCTGTAAAGATTCTTATCAATGGTGAACGCGAAATTGAAGTTGCATCAGGAGATACATTGTTGTCTACTCTTGGAGGTAATAAAATATTTTTACCATCTGCTTGTGGTGGTGGTGGAACCTGTATTCAATGTGAGTGCCACGTACTCTCTGGTGGAGGTGAAGCCTTACCAACAGAAACACCACATTTTTCAAGAAAAGAATTAAAGCATGGGGCGCGTTTATCGTGTCAAGTGAAGGTAAAACAAGACATGGAAATCACCATTCCAGAGGAAGTCTTTGGAATAAAAAAATGGGAAGCTACTGTAGTTCGTAACTATAACGTTGCTTCTTTTATTAAAGAATTTGTAGTAGAAATCCCTGAAGATATGGGGTATAAAGCAGGTGGGTACATTCAGATTGAAATACCAGAATGTGAAATCGAGTTTAAGGATATTGACATCACAGCGCATCCTGAAGAACACGAAACTCCAGACAAATTTCAAGCGGAATGGGACAAGTTTGGTCTTTGGCCACTTACAATGAAAAATAGTGAAACTGTAGAACGTGCTTACTCAATGGCATCCTACCCTGCAGAAGGGCGTGAAATCATGTTAAACGTACGTATAGCTACGCCACCATGGGACCGTGCGAATAACGGTTGGATGGACGTGAATCCAGGGATTGCATCCTCTTACATATTTGCTCAAAAGCCAGGGGATAAAGTCACTATCTCGGGACCTTACGGCGAATTCTTTATCAATGAAAGTGAATCAGAAATGTTATACGTTGGTGGAGGAGCAGGAATGGCGCCCATGCGTTCGCATCTATACCACCTATTCAGAACCCTGAAAACAGGTCGTAAAGTCACGTATTGGTATGGTGGACGTTCTAAACGTGAATTATTCTATTTAGACCACTTTGAACAACTCGAAAAAGAATTTTCAAATTTCAAATTTTATTTAGCCTTATCCGAACCTATGGAAGAAGATAACTGGAAAGTAAAAGATGGAATCGAAGGCGAAGGAGACGGTTTTGTTGGGTTTATTCACAACTGTGTAATCGATAATTATTTAAGTCATCACGAGTCACCAGAAGATATCGAGCTTTATTTCTGTGGACCACCATTGATGAATCAAGCGGTTCAAAAAATGGGAGAAGATTACGGAATCCCAGATGAGCACATTCGATTTGATGACTTTGGAGGGTAGTCTTTAAGAGATTAACATCACAAATGTTTAAAAGCCAATACGAAAGTATTGGCTTTTTCGTTTATATAGTATGAGAAAAATAATCCCAATTCTATTTATTTCTGGTTTAATTGTGGTTTTGGTACTTCAGTTTAAACCAGTAAGACAAATTGTCAATGCGCTAGTAATTGAAACAAATCTAATTAATAAAGATAGCTTAACAATTAAAACTCGTGTAACACCCCCCCAAAGGGTTTTCTAGAGTTCCTTATCCAAAAGGGTCTTTCGAAAATTATTTACGAAATTACAAGCTAAAGGTTTATGGTAGTAAAATTATTAATTACGATCAGACATCCTATTTTTGGCAACAAGGCCACATTGGAATCCTCGAAATCCCAGTACCTAAAAATGGCTTACAACAATGCGCAGATGCGTTAATTAGAGTGCGAAGTGAGTACCTATGGGAACAGAATAGAAAAGAGAAAATAGGTTTTAATTTCACATCTGGACACTACTGCTCTTGGACAAAATATGCTGAGGGTTATCGTCCAAAAGTGAACGGTAACAAAGTAAATTTTCTTAAAACAGCGAAGGTAAATTATTCTAAAAATAATTTTTATAATTACTTAAATTTAATTTACACTTACTCAGGTACATTATCCCTTTTCAGTGAACTAAAATCGATAGATGATTCAAATTTAAAACTTGGAGACATGCTCATTAAAGGGGGCTCCCCTGGACATATTGTTATGATTTGTGATGAGGTCATAAATGAAAAAGGAGAAAAACTATTTCTGCTCTTTCAAGGTAATACACCTGCCCAGAGTGTTCATTTGGTTAAAAATTTAGAGAATTCAGATCTTTCCCCATGGTATCAACTCAAAAACGATGAGGTTATATCCGTTTCTAATTACACTTTCGGAAGCTCTAAGTTTGTTCGTTTTAAATAAACCACAACAAACTATACTTGGTATGAAAACTATTTTTCTTTACAAATGCTTTATTGTATTTTTGTAACATGAGTCAACCACTTTCAAAACAAGAGATGCACAATTTGGCTATGAACCATGTCGGGAAGGATTTAGAATCCCGTGGTTTTGAATTTGTAGCCATCAACAGTAAACTCAAAAAACACCCACAGTTTGTGTGTATTGACAAAAACAGTCAATACTTTTTTGTGGTAGTTCGCGTAGTAAAATTACCCGACAACCCTAACAACTACGATGTGGTTTGGATGGAAACCTTTAAAACGCATGCACAAGATAAAGATGCCAAAGTATTATATGCCGGCGTCGGAATAGGGAATCCAAAAGGCGATGAATTGCCAGTATATCTTAATGAAGAATACCTTATTGAATACAATGGTATTCAAGTCATAGAAACGAACCTTAATTAGATGACACATAAGCGTCTCCCCTTACTTTTACTAATTATGTTTATTTCTGTTTCTTGTAAACAGGAATTAACAAACACCAAATTGAATGGTCCAATTTTCGGAACATTTTACGACGTTACTTATGCTTCTAACAACAATGAAAATTACCAAAAATCATTAGACAGTATCTTTGCAGTTATCAATCAATCGATGTCTAATTACCAATCGGACTCTGATATAGCTAAAGTTAATAGACACGAATTAGACCGTGTTGATGCTCATTTTGTAGAAGTATTCAAGACCGCCAAAATAATATATAACGAAACGAATGGAGTGTTTGACCCCACCATTGGAAAGCTTGTAAATGCGTGGAATTTTGGATCAGAACTCAATAAAACAAAATTAGACAGTCTTAAAATTGACAGTTTAATGCAATTTGTAGGATTTGAAAAAATAGTATTAAAAGATAACACTCTTTATAAAACAGACCCAAAACCCTATATTGATTTTAACGCCATTGCAAAAGGCTATGCGGTTGATGTTGTCGCAGCATTTTTAGACTCTAAAAACAGCACCGATTACTTGGTGAATATTGGAGGTGAACTCCGAACAAAAGGCATTAATATTAACAAGCAAAGCGAATGGACTGTAGGAATTGAAAACCCCAATTTTGATGGGTCACAGAGCTATGATAAAGTGTTTGAGTTAAAAGATAAATCAATGGCGACTTCAGGTACCTACCGCAAGTTTAAACTGGATGCCAATGGCAACCGGTACGCACATATCATCAACACTAAAACAGGTTATCCAAGCAAGACAAATATTTTAAGTGTGTCCGTTATTGCTGATGAATGTATGTTAGCAGATGGCTATGCCACCGCTTTTCAGGCGATGGGTGTTGAAAGTGTTCAGGAATTTTTAACACAGCATCCAGAGTTACAAGCATACCTTATTTTTGAAAATGAGGACAAGAATTTTGAATCCTTGGCTCTTAACAACTTTCCTGTTAAATAGGTTTATAAGCCACAGGAATAATTTCGCCTTTAGCCAATCTGTATTTGTAAATTTCTTGATCGGATAAGGTCGCTGTATAATCTATTTCATCCACCTTAAAACCTATTGTTCTTAGTTTTTCAAAGTAATCACGTCCATAAATACGCACGTGGTCATACTGTCCAAAAATTTTAGTGCGTTCTTTCTTATCTATAATGCTATGGTCTTCAAAAGTAGTATCGCGATTCAAATCTTGAGGAATTTGAAACACACCCATTCCCGCTGGTTTCATTACTCGAAAGAGTTCTTTCATCGCTTTGGTATCATCTAAAATATGTTCTAGAACATGATTACACAAAACAACATCAAAACTATTGGATTCAAAGGGAAGGTTACAAATATCGGCTTTGACCATTGCAATAGGCGAATTCAAATCCGTAGTCACATAGTCGAAATGTTTTATTTTTTTGAATTGTTTATAAAACGCTTGCTCGGGAGCAAAATGCAATACCTTTTTTGGCGTCTTAAAAAAGTCAGTTTTGTTTTTGAGATACAACCACAATAATCTATGGCGTTCGAGCGAAAGGGTAGAGGGGGAAAGTACATTTTCACGTTGTTTACCATATCCATAAGGTAAAAATTTCCGAAAGCTTTTGCCGTCAATCGGATCTGTGTAGGTGGTTCCTTTCAGGAATAAAACGAGAAGGGGCTGCGCAACATAACTCAGTTTAATGAGCAATGGCCGTGGTATTAAATTTAAAATAAACTTAAAAAGTGTTTTCAAAATTTAAGTGGTTTGCACTTCTTTTATATTTAGTTGTACGATAGCTTCGGTGATGTGATCCCACAATTTAAGACGGAATTTCAAGGCGTCTTTTGCAGTTTCCAAAACTTCTTCCCATTTAGTGGTGTCTTCACCACAGAGTTCAGCCACCATTTTCAGTGAAATAGGACCGTGTTCATCTCCATCTAATTCTATATGACGGTTCAAATAGTACAGTAATTTACCATACGTTTTGTCATTATCTTGAGTTTGCGACTGGCTCACAATTTCTAAAAACATATCTGGAATCACATCTTCTCTTCCAAATGTAAATGCCGAAGCAATACAGTGAGGTTTGTTAGAGTTTATTACCTCCATAGTAAATTGTATAAACTCTAAAACAGGAGTTTCCAAATTGATTTCTTTGGCAGCCGTTTCAATGGAATCTCCGTTTTCAATCGCGTTTACAAACAAGCCTATGGGGCTTGTATTTGCATTCACTTGATTCATTGCATCCAAATACATTTCGTAGTGGCTCATTGGGACTCCAAGTTCATTGACATCACTTTCTTCAGCCATTACTATTTCATTAATAAAACGTGCTGTAGCCCCATGTCCTTTAGGAGTCCATGGAACATTTACATTGGTTAAATGATTTTGAAGTGATTTTAATAAAGACATAAAATCCCATACGGCAAACACATGTTTCTCCATAAACACAGCCACATCGTCCATGTTGGAAAGTGTGCTGTATAAAGCATGTGATTTTAGTTGATCACGAAGGGGTTCTAGCTGTAATTCAATTGCTTTTAAGCGACTCATGTATTGGTTAATTATAGTGTTAAAGGATTGACTCTTAATTCGTCTTCTTCATTACTTTTAATTCCTAGAGCTTCATAAACATAAGCAAAGGTTGATAGTAATTCTGGTTGCCCATCTACAAGTGCGACATTGTGTTCAAAATGGGCACTTGGTTTGTTATCTTTTGTGGTAATCGTCCATCCATCATTGTGATGTTTGATTTTATGCGTTCCCATATTAATCATCGGTTCAATTGCAACAACCATTCCTTCTTGAAATTTTTTCCCACGCCCTCGTTTTCCATAGTTTGGCATTTCTGGTTCCTCATGCATGATCCGGCCAATTCCATGTCCGATCAGTTCTCTCACCACTCCATACCCGTGAGATTCACAGTAATTTTGAATTGCATACCCAACATCCCCTACACGATTATTGTGTTTAAAAGCGCGAATGCCTTCATAAAGCGAAGCCTTAGAAACATCTAATAATTTTTGAGTATCGGCATCAATTTCACCTACTGAAAAGGTGTAAGCATGGTCGCCATAAAATTCATTTTTCAACGCACCACAATCAATCGATATGATATCGCCTTCCACAAGGGGGGTATCGTTTGGAATGCCATGAACCACTTGGTCATTTGGACTCATACAAAGGGTGTTTGGAAATCCGTACATCCCCAAAAACCCAGGAATGGCTCCGTGGTCTCTGATAAATGTTTCTGCGAGTGCGTCCAAATGCAAGGTCGTCACTCCGGGTTTCACTTCGCTCGCAAGCATTCCTAATGTTTTGGAAACAATGAGTGCGCTTTCGCGAATGAGTTCTATTTCTTCTTTTGATTTAAGCGTGAGCATAGTAAAAAAATTATGCACAAAGATACTTAATTTAAGCCTTTTTTAGTTGGTTTTATAACCTTGATTTTGTTAGAGCAGTCTTAAAGTTTTAAGACTTAAAAAGACCAAAAAATCTTTTTTTCTTTGGAAGCGATAAAGGGTTGTCACTCTCAGAAAGGAATTGATAAATTTCGCCCCAACCATAAAAGCCCCCAACGTTTCTATCATCAATAAAAAGATCAGCATTTATTTTTCTGCTTTTTTTGGGGTCATACACCTCGTTTGGGAAACTACAATTAACAGCATAAAATTCAAGACCATTTGCTTTGCAAAAATTGACAGCCTCTTGCAATGCTTCTCCATACCGATAGGTCCAGAGAATCAATCGATGGCCATCTTGTTGTAGTTTTTTCAAGCTTTCAAAAGCAAATATTTTTGGCTTCCCAATTTTTGGATACGCATCTTCTACAATGGTGCCGTCAAAGTCAATTGCTAGGGTAAAGGTTTTGGTTAAGTCCATTAATATTAATTTAGATTAAACTACTCTGGGTCATAACTTCGGGTTTTTCAACTCCTATTAGTTTTAAGATTGTCGGAGCAATATCTCCAAGAACGCCATCCTTTATGGAAGTGAGCTCTTTGTCAATTAAAATGATGGGTACCGGATTGGTAGTGTGTGCTGTATTGGGTGATCCATCGGGATTGATCATTGTTTCACAATTGCCATGATCGGCAATAAGTAAGGTTGTATAATTGTGTTCCAAAGCAGTTGTGATTACGGCTTCCACACAAGTATCTACCGCTTCACAGGCTTTAATGGCAGCGTCCATTACTCCTGTATGTCCAACCATATCGCCATTAGCAAAGTTTAAACATACAAAATCAAGGGTCTCTTTTTTGAGTTCTTCTACAAGTGCATCTTTAAGTTCAAAAGCACTCATTTCTGGCTGAAGATCATAAGTGGCTACCTTAGGGGAGTTTTTCAAAATACGCTCTTCCCCTTCAAAATGCGTTTCGCGTCCTCCAGAAAAGAAAAAAGTGACATGAGGATACTTCTCTGTTTCAGCTATTCTTAGCTGTGTTTTTCCATGGGTTTCAAGCACTTCTCCAAGCGTGTTGGTGACATTATCTTTATTGAAAATGACCTGAACATTTTTGAAATTATCATCGTAATTTGTCATGGTCACATAATGCAAATTGAGTTTATGCATATTATACTCATGCTTGTCATTTTGACTGAGTACTTCTGTTAATTCTCTACCTCGGTCGGTTCTGAAATTAAAGAATAAAACCACATCATCTTCTTCAATTTTGGCAATTGGATCATTGTTTTTATCAGTCATGATGATGGGTTTTAAGAACTCATCTGTCAGTCCATCTTCATAATTGGATTCAATAGTTCCAGTTGCATTACTAGAGTGCGTACCTTCGCTATTTACCAAGGCATCGTACGCAATTTTTACACGTTCCCAGCGGTTATCACGATCCATGGCATAATAACGTCCAGTTATGGTTGCTATTTTAGTTGAAGAAGATTCCAAGCGAGTTTCCAATTCGGAAATAAACCCAAACCCAGATTTAGGATCCACATCACGACCATCCGTAAACGCATGGATAAATGATTTTTCTATGCCATGCTGGTCTATAACATCCAATAATCCATATAAGTGATTCAAGTGAGAATGTACGCCACCATCACTAACCAATCCTAAAAGGTGAACCGCTTTTTGATTTTTTTTCGCATATTCTAAAGCATTCTTTAGAACGGTTTCATCTTTGATAGTATCATTAGTTACTGCCAAGTTAATTTTAGCAAGATCTTGATAGACAATGCGTCCAGCTCCTAAGTTCATGTGCCCAACTTCGCTGTTCCCCATTTGACCTTCTGGAAGTCCTACATGCAGCCCATCTGTGCGAAGGCTCGCATGGCCATATTTTGTATATAAAGAATCAATAAACTGTGTGTTTGCATTATCAATTGCCGATACTTTGGGATCAGGAGATTTCCCCCACCCATCTAAAATCATTAAAATAACTT
>JABAYY010000073.1 GCA_018608765.1 Flavobacteriaceae bacterium | reverse complement strand
CGACCTGCTGATTACAAATCAGCTGCTCTAGCCAGCTGAGCTACATCGGCTTTTCTTCAGTACGATTAGGCACTAAAAAAGCCCGCTATTTCTAACGGACTGCAAATGTATATATATTTTTCTTGTTTCAAAACATTTTTTGTAAAATTTTCATGAAAATTGACGTAATTTTTCTTTTCGCTTTTTTAACTGTCTTTCTAATGAATGTACAGCGGCATCTAATCCCTCTTCAAAAGTTTTAGAAACCTTCTTAATAACAATGACATCACCTGGTATAGAGAGCTGTACTTCAAATATTTTATTTTCTTTTTGAGAGGTGTTTTCTACCTTCAAATAAACATTTGATTTAATTATTTTATCAAAAAATAAATCTAATTTATCCATTCGCTTCTGAATAAAGTCAATTAATTTATGGTCTGCATTAAAATTTACGGATTGTGTGTGTACTTTCATAGTGTAATTTTTAAGGTTAGATTAAATCCTAGGATAAATTCCTAGGGTGTGATTTTTCATATACTTTTTTGAGCTCTGCAACACTATTATGGGTATAGACCTGCGTGGCTGCCAAACTCGAATGCCCTAATAGTTCCTTAACTGCGTTTAAATCGGCTCCATTGTTCAATAAATGAGTCGCAAAGGAGTGCCTAATAATATGAGGGCTTTTTTTAACTTTAGTCGAGATGCTGTCAAAATAACCTGTAATGATTCTGTAAACTAACATCTCATAGATCTTTATTCCTTTTTTCGTTAAGAAAAGAATGGAGGGATCAGTTATTGTTTTAAGCTTTAAACGTTCTAATAGATACGCTTGAACGGTGTCCGTTACTGAAGGTAATAACGGGATTATTCGTTCTTTATTTCGCTTCCCTAATACTTTTATATGTCCTTGTGACAAATCAACATCTTGAAGTTGGAGTTGGACCAGTTCTATGCGACGTATGCCTGTAGAATAAAAAAGCTCAACAATAAGTTTATCTCGAATGCCTTCAAACGTTGTGGTATTAATAGTATTAAGTACAGAGTTAACTTCTGTTTCAGAAAAGGGAATCTGAATCTTTTTACTGACTTTAAGAGCTTTATGCTTTACTAAAGGATTGGCTTCAATAGATTCTATTTTTAATAAAAATTTATAATAACTATTTAAAGACGATATCTTTCGATTGATGGTTCGATTGGAAATAGCACGATCTACAAGTTGAACTATCCATGTGCGTATTTGAGCGTAGTTGGCTCGTGAAACATCCGAATCAGAAAACTCTTGAGATAGAAATAATTGGAATGCTTCTAAATCTTTTTGATAGGCTACCGCTGTTTGTGGAGAATACTTTTTCTCTAACAGTAGATAGTCAATAAATTTTTGGATATGCATTCCATTTAAGTTTTCCATTCCAAGATACATAAAATATTAGGATAATCCCACTAAAAAAAGAGGGTTTTAGGGTTTGGTCTTTCCTATTACCAAAGCAATCATTCCACCCATAATGGCAGCAGATACTGAATCAATAGCAATCATAATTACAAAATTAGAATCCAAAATACCAGAAGAGGAACTCATAAAGAAGTTTACGCTAAGCGACCACAGAAGTCCGATTAAAAAACCTGCCTTGGCACCTGAGTCAAAAGTACTGATGTGTGCCCAACGGCTAAAAATTAGCGCAAATGTAAAGGCATAAAATAAACAACCAAGAAAAATAAATAGCATGCACGGCTCTACGTCTTCAGGGTGGAGGTCTGTGAAAATGAGACCATAAAAAATAAATCCAAGAAGGAAACAAACAATGGTACCGACGGTTCCGGATAGGAAAAAAGATTTTGTGTTCATAGTTTAATAAGATTGGGTTTAATCAAAATTAATGAAAAAAATGAATTATCCAAATCTTATAACGCATACTGTCACTTACTGAGTTTATTTTTAAACAAAAAAAAGCACCTTATAAATAAGGTGCTTTAAATTTTGTTGATTCTGAAAACTTATAGGTTTTCAGCGTCTCTTAATCCTTGAATGTATTGCGCTTTTTGAATTTGTGCTCTACGTTTCACAGATGGCTTTATAAACTGCTTACGCGTTTGTAAAGATCGCTTTGTTCCCGTTTTATCAAACTTTCGTTTGAAACGTTTTAGCGCTCTGTCTATATTTTCTCCTTCTTTTATTGGTATTATTAACATAGTCTTTTAACCTCCCCTCTTTTAGATTTCGTGTGCAAATATAAACTTAATTATTGTTTTGCAATACTTATTTTAAAATATTTCTTGAGATGACTACCTTTTGAATTTCGGTAGTCCCTTCTCCTATGGTACATAATTTTGAATCTCTATAAAATTTTTCTACTGGATAATCTTTTGTATACCCATAACCACCATGAATTTGGACCGCATCATTTGCTATTTTGACACACGATTCACTGGCAAACATTTTAGCCATGGCTCCGAGTGTTGTAACTTTTTCGCCTTTGTTTTTTAGGAATGCTGATTTATGTAATAACAATTCTGAAGCTTCAATTTCTGTAGCCATATCAGAAAGTTTGAATGAGATCCCTTGAAAACTTGAAATTGGTTTCCCAAACTGAACGCGTTCTTTAGCATATTTTAAAGAGGCATCGTATGCTCCTTTTGAAATTCCTAAGGATAATGCACCTATTGAAATACGTCCACCATCTAATATTTTTAGGGATTGAACAAAACCTTCGCCTTCTTCTCCTAATAAGTTGTCTTTATGTAAGCGGCAATTATCAAATATTAATTCGGCTGTTTCACTGGCACGCATCCCAAGCTTATCTTCTTTTTTACCAGATGAAAATCCTGGTGTTCCTTTTTCAACTACAAAAGCAGACATTCCATGAGAGTCTCCTTTTTCACCGGTTCGGGCTATCACAACAGCAATATTTCCACTGCGACCATGAGTGATGAAGTTTTTAGAACCGTTTAAAATATAATGATCCCCATCTTTGACAGCTGTTGTATTCATTCCACCAGCATCACTACCAGTATTATGTTCTGTTAGTCCCCAGGCTCCTATCCATTCGCCTGTAGCTAGTTTTGGCAACCATTTTTGTTTCTGGGCTTCGTTACCAAAATAGTAAATATGACCTGTACAAAGTGAATTATGTGCCGCTATTGACAATCCAATAGAAGGATCAACTTTAGAAATTTCTTCAATAATGGCGATATACTCGTGGTATCCAAATCCGGAACCTCCATATTTTTCAGGAATAAAAACTCCCATAAAACCCATCTCACCTGCTTTGTGAAGTACATCTGCAGGGAAATGCTGAGATTCATCCCATTCCATAATATGCGGTCTGATGTGTTGCTCTGCAAATTCTTTGGCAGCGTTAGCAATCAAGTTCTGCTCTTCTGAATAATTAAAATCCATATCTAATTTAGTTGAGTGACAAATATAATTTAATAATTTCTAATTTTTCCTTAGGAAATCCTTTAACTTTTGTTAATTCCTCAATAGCATTATAACCATCCCTTAACATTCGTAATTCTACGATCTCATACGCCAGTTCATAATCGATATATTCAATACTCACTAATTGCTCAATTGTGGCGGAATTTAAATCAATTTTATTAATAATTCGTGGTGTTTTAACTGTGAATTCTTTAAGAATATTTGTGATCACATCTGCGTTCAGCCCACGAATTCCTTGTAATTGTAGGTCCGAAATAAATCCTCCCTCAAAAGAATCTCTAAATCGAATAATTCGTTCCGAGTAAAAAGCACCAATGCCATACACCTTTTGAAGCTGCTTGGCTGTTGCCTTGTTTAAATCTATTTTTTGTGTAAATGACTTATCCGAAACCGAAGTATTCGCTATTGATTTTTGAGAGGGTTTTGTTACCCACTCAGGGAATTTAAAATAAGTCGCTATTTGTTTCAGTAGTGAATCTGATACTTTAGTAACACGTTGAAATTCTTTGGTTGTATTTACCCATTGATTTTTAAATCTATAAGCATGAAGTCGATCTATTTCTTCAGCTGTCATTCCAAGTGTATAGCCTTTATAATCGGTTATATAATTTGGATTGAAAGGATATATTTTTGGAGCGGAATTTTTGCGTTGATATGCGACTAAACTGTCCACCTCTTTTTGAAATTTCAAATAAGTTTCGTGAGGAACATCTAAATTATCGGTTTGTGATTCCTTATGAGATACCCAAGACAACTGAAGTGAAATGATAACGAGTATCAACACGACAAACGCCAAGCGTTGATGGTTTGAAAAGTAGGTGTAAAATTTCATTCAGGGGCAACCATATATCTATTTCTTAATAGCTTTCAAATATTTAGTTAATTCTCTTTTTACAACTGGGAATAAGAAAAACAATCCAACCATATTCGGGAAGATCATAGCGAAAATCATTGCATCCGAGAATTTCCAGATAGATCCCATACTTGCTGCAGCTCCAATAACTACAAATAGTAAGAACAATAATTTATAAACTAAATCTGCTACTTTACCTCTTCCAAATAAAAACTTCCAAGACTGTAAGCCATAGTAAGACCATGAAATCATTGTTGATACCGCAAACAAGACTACGGCTATGGTTAAGAAAATATTAGAATACGGAATGTATTGTGCAAAAGCTTTGGATGTGATTCCTGCGCCTTCAAAAGCTTGACCGTCTATAAAAACAACTCCTGAACCGTCGCCACCATACTCAAAGAATCCTCCGAAGTTAAAAATCACAATTACCAAGGCGGTCATCGTACAAATTACTACGGTATCAATAAAAGGCTCTAGTAAAGCGACTAGTCCTTCTGAAGCTGAATACTTTGTTTTTACAGCTGAGTGTGCGATAGAAGCGGAACCTGCTCCAGCTTCATTTGAAAAAGCGGCGCGTTGAAATCCTACAATAACAACTCCAATCACAGAACCAACTCCAAAGGCTGTTGGGTTAAATGCTTCTCTTACAATAAGGCTGATAGCATCATCCACTAAACTGAAGTTGGATAGAATGATATACAGACAAGCCACAACATACATGACTGCCATAAAAGGCACTACTTTTTCAGTGACTTGTGCAATTCGTTTGATACCTCCAATGATGATAATTCCAACAAGTGCTGCTAATACAACACCAACAATTGCACCTGCAGCAGTACTGTCCCAGTTAAATAATTCTTTTATTACAATGGTCGCTTGATTTGATTGTGCTGCGTTACCTCCACCAAAAGAACCTCCAATACAGAAGACTGCAAAAATAGCAGCAGTTACTTTACCTATTTTAGCAAAGCCTCTTGATTTTAATCCTTTACTTATATAATACATAGGACCTCCATATACAGTTCCGTCCTCACCTACATCTCTAAATTGAACTCCCAAGGTACATTCCACAAATTTTGTTGACATTCCTAGCAATCCACAAACAATCATCCAAAACGTAGCACCTGGACCTCCTAAAGCAATCGCCAAAGCAACTCCTGCAATATTTCCATTTCCTACGGTCCCTGAAACGGCTGTTGCCAAGGCCTGAAAATGACTCACTTCTCCTTCAGCACTCTCATCTTTAATCGTTTCTATGGCATCACCAGCTGGCGTAGAATCTCCGTACATAGCTTCTGCTACTCCATGATCTACATGGTCATATTTTCCTCTAACAACATTGATCGCTTTTCCGAAATAACGAATGTTTGGAAATCCAAAATAAACAGTAAAAAACAACGCACTACCTACTAACAAGACCAAAACAAATGGAATTGTAAATGTATCTCCTTTATAGATTGTAAAGAAAATAGCATCAAAAAAGGCATCTGCGATTGGCTGAAATGCTTCGTCAATTTTTTGATCGAGTCCTTTTTCTTGTGCAAAGGAAATGTAAGGTAAAATTAAAGCTATAGATGTTTGAATGAACGATTTCATAAAGAAAGTTTGTGATTATAATTAATGAGCGAACAAGATGGTGAAAAAAAATGAAATATTAAAATTCGATAGCGGTTTAAAAACCCAAACTATTAAGGATTAATCTATATCTATATTATAGGTACTGTTCAAATTTTGAATTTGTTCGGGACGTCCCAAAACAATCACTTTAGAGTTTGGAACCAATTTTTGATTGGCTTCAGGATTGATGATATAATTACCTGTTTCGTCCTTATATCCAATGACGCTACAGCCAGTTTTTTTTCGTAATTCTAAATCTTGAATGGTTTTGATATTAGAAGTATCGTATAGTTTTTCGACGGCAATTTCCTCAATATTAATAGTGGTATGACCAACGATGGAAAGGTTGTCAATAAACTCTAACAAATCAGGAACAACAACTAAAGAAGCCATGTGATCACCCCCAATTTTATCAGGCAAAATAACGTTATTGGCACCTGCAAATTTGAGTTTACTGTAAGAGGATTCGTTTGAGGCACGGCTTATAATTCGCGCTGTTTTATTCATTTGACGCGCAGACAATACTACAAATACATTGTCAGAGTCATTGGGCAAAGCAGATATTAAACACTCGGCACGTTCAATTCCAGCAGACTGAAGTACATCATCTTCATTGGCATTTCCATACACAAAAAGAATATCTTCATATTGATGCTTGTCAATAATTTCTTTATTGGATTCTACAACCACAAAAGTGCGGTTGTGGGTTCGTAATTTTTTAGCAGCTTGCTGACCATTTCTTCCAAATCCACATATGACAATATGATTGGACAGTGCATCAATTTTTTTTTGCATCTTCTTATGTTTTAGTTCGGAAATAACATTTTTAGAAATTATATATTCTGTAATAACTTTGAGCGCATATCCCACAATAATGACACTGGTTAGTATCAAGAAAATAGTAAATATTTTAGTCTCTGGATCTAAGGGCTCCACTTCCCCAAAACCAACGGTGGTGATAGTAATGACGGTCATATAAAACGCATCAACCCACGAATAATCGGCCAAAATCTTAAAGCCTGTAATTCCTGAAAAAAGCAGGAATACCAACAAGATAATCGCTGTACTAATTTTAGACCTGTAGAGTTTTATAAAAGGATTATCCATACTATTAAATATCAAAAACCGAGGTTCTTTTGGTGTATATCAAATCCTTTATACGCATCCAAAAGGCCAAAAATAAATAGAATGCAAATCCAAAACCCAGTGTTACAAATGTTAGGTAAATGAAAGAAGTTCGGACGACTTTGGCGCGCATTCCAAAACGGTCGGCAATACGCTGACACACATAAAACCCATATTTTTGTAAATTAAAAAGTCCGTTGTAAAATAATTTCATACTGCAATTTATGAATTTCGATTCAAAAGTGCACTACCAATCGCACATTGAAGGCATTTATTTTTTGAACAATAATTTTGTTTTAATTGAAGTAACGCTTGAGACTCTAACGCAGTCTTTCCAAACGCGTAAAACGTGTAAAATTTATCGACAATACTATTGTGCTCCAAGGGGATTTTACGCATTATTTCTACAATATCCTCTTGATTGGAATGGCGATTGAATTTATTAAAGGCAAACTTCATTGGGATGATGGTGTTGATAATTAGTAAATTTATAAACGCTTTTGTTAAGGTTTTTGGTGTTGATTTTGAGTGCTTCTGAAAGGTATAATGCGTATCCCAAAACTTGGATGTAGACCCTTCAAAAACAGCATACAACTGCTCTAAGGACTGTGCTTCAATAATTCTTGAAAACAAATTTGAGGATCGGCTGTAGAGCGCTGCTAACTGTCCCAATCGGATGGTTGGGAAATTAGGCGGACGCAATCTAAAGAATTGCACTGGTACCACACCTACTCTTGAAAGTGAGAATTTATTTTTCAAGAATTCATAAGTGTTTTTGAGTTCAGAAATATACCGGTCTTGTGCTTCTGTATCCAAAAGGCCTGCTTGCCCAAAAAAAAGGGCTTCAAGCAGATGGACTTCGTGTTGTGATTTACGAACGACCGAAAATTTAATTGATTTTGAAACACTTAAAAAAGCCTCTCCATTGACTTTAAGCCCAAAGTTTTTGGCGAGTTGCCAAAACAAAACGGCTTCCCAATCTTGCTTGGATTCATTGAGTTGAGTTTCGATGGCTTTGTACTTTGCTTCCAAACGCTCTAAATACAAACGCTCTATCCAATGGTTGATAGTAAATTCATCTACTTCCTTAATACTAGACTCACAAGGAATCCAAGATTGCTTCTGACTCAATAATGAGGTGTAATTTTTAAAGGTGTGCGGAAGGACATAGTTTTTGAGTTCAAGAGTTGGAATTGGTGAATTGTCTTTTCGAAAAACATCCATGTTGTGTTCCCAAACCACGTGCAAGATTACACTGTCATAAGCAGCATCCGTTTCGTGATGGTGCACATACCAATCGGAGGATTTGACATGGATTTCGACGTTACCCGCCCACATCTGTGTGCCGATACTTAGTTGAGCATTAAAAAAATCGGGGCCAGAATTGACATTAGGCAAACCCACAGCCTTAAGAATAATCGGTTCTTGAGTGGTGGTTTGCAATGATTTGAGGCTCATTTTTTTATGCTGCCAGACATAGTGTAGGAAGTCTTCTTGCATCCCACTAAGATAAAAAAAGTTTTAGAGTTGCCAAATTTTCAAAACCTGCTGCGCAAAGTCTCACGACTTTGAGCATATATAATTCTCATTACTTTTCCATTCATATTTTTTTTTAATCCTTCACAATTTACATTTCATTGTACACTTTTTTTATGTTCCGCGAAGACAGAGACTTTGCGGAGCGGATACCAACTTTTACTGAAAGCATCACAAACCGATTGACGAACGTAAAGGATTAATTGATAAACGGTAAGTTTGGGTTTCGGATTCGTACGGGAGCAGGGGTTTATGGGATTTAATTGGAACGTGAATGGATTCACGCAACAGCGGGGCAATACTTTATTTTATTTTTTTTGTTCCGCGAAGACAGAGACTTTGCGGAGCGGATACCAACTTTTTCTAAAAGCATCACAAACCGATTAACGAACGTAAAGGATTAATTGATAAACGGTCATTTTGGGTTTCGGATTCGTGTGGCGGCAGGGGTTTATGGGATTTAATTGGAACGCGAATGGATTCGCGCAACGGCGAGGCAAACCTTTATTTTATTTTTTTTTGTTCCGCGAAGTCAGAGACTTTGCGGAGCGGGTTTAATACCACACGAAAGATTCGTGCGGTGGCAGGGCAACTACAGGTCAAGTTGCTTATGAAGATTTAGACTTGGGATCAAAATCAATGTTAAATGTATAAAAAAATCACCTACTTCCAAAAAAATAGGTGACTTTTAAAATTTTATAGTGCTCAAAAAGAGCGGTATAGCGTAGCGTATCTACAAATTTGGGCCTAATCGATATAGCCCATTTCGCGCATCCAATCGTCATTGAACATTTTACCCACATAACGGCTGCCATGGTCATGAAATAACACTACTACCACATCGTCAGGCTTGAAATGTTCTTTCAGTTGAAGCACCCCTTTGATCGCAGAACCTGCAGAGTTCCCTAAAAACATGCCTTCTTCTTTTGCCAAACGTTGGGTATAAACGGCACCATCTTTATCTGTCACTTTGGTAAATCCATCAATGACACCAAAGTTGACATTCAAAGGCAAAATATCTTCTCCAATACCTTCTGTGACATACGGGTAAATTTCGTTTTCGTCAAACTCCCCTGTTTCGTGGTATTTCTTAAAAACACTGCCATAAGTATCAACACCCCAAATTTTAACATTCGGGTTTTTCATTTTTAAATAACTTCCAACGCCTGAAATTGTACCTCCAGTTCCAACACCTACCACAAAATGGGTGATTTTCCCATCCGTTTGTTCCCAAATTTCGGGGCCCGTGCTTAAAAAATGAGCCTTGCAGTTACTCGGATTGTCATATTGATTCACATACCAAGAATTGGGTGTTTCTTCTGCCAAACGTTTGGAAACGGAATAATAAGACCGAGGATCTTCTGGTTCTACAGATGTTGGACAGACCACCACCTCAGCACCAACGGCACGTAAAATATCCATTTTTTCTTTGGATTGTTTGTCTGCGAGTACAAAAATACATTTGTAGCCTTTGATGATTCCTGCCAATGCCAAGCCCATTCCCGTATTTCCTGAAGTCCCTTCAATAATTGTGCCTCCAGGTTTTAGACGTCCATCCGCTTCTGCATCCGCAATCATTTGTAAAGCCATACGATCCTTTACAGAATTGCCTGGATTAAAAGTTTCATATTTTGCCAAAACCAAACACGGCAATTCTTTAGTGAGGACGTTCATCTTAATGAGAGGCGTGTTCCCAATGGTTTCTAAAATATTTTCGGCGTACTTCATGTTCTATATTTGCAGCAAAAATACACTAATTAATTGGGGATTCAAATCTGGAATACAGAAGTTTTTATTCGAATTGAATGGCTTTTACAGGTACAATTTTACTAATTAAAAACGACGGAATTAACAACATTAACAAACACAAAACAAAGGTCATCAGATTGAGCAAAACCACATACGTCCAATCGAGATAGACAGGTGCTACGGTTACATAATAAACAGACGGATCTAATTTTAGAAACTCAAATTGTTTTTGAAGTAATAAAACCCCAATCCCAATAAGGTTTCCCCAAAACAATCCACAGGCAATCAAATAGGATGCATTGTACAAAAACAGTTTACGGATGCTCCAATTGCTACTTCCCAAAGCTTTGAGAATTCCAATCATTTGGGTGCGTTCCAGAATTAAAACAAGTAAGGCTGTAATCATATTAATGGCTCCTACCAAAATCATGATCCCAATAATGCCATAAATATTAGTGGTGAAAATTGGAATCCATTCAAAGATGGTCGCATACTTTTGTTTTACGGTCATCGCATCTAAAGTAGATGGTGTTTGGGCATACACTTCATTTCCGATGCGTTCTAAGTCGTTATAATTCGAAATGAAAACTTCAAAATTTCCAACCTGATCTTTCGACCATCTGTTCAAGCGTTGTACATGGTTAATATCGCCTAGGACATAGGTTTTATCTAATTCTTCAAAGCCTGAATTAAAGATGCCTACCACCGCATATTTCATAATGCTTGGCGGTTGACTTGGATCGGATTTCATGAAATACATCTGAAAACTATCGCCTATTACAAACCCCAAACGGTCTGCTAAATATTTTGAAATTAGAACTTCATTGCTGTATTTCTGAGTGTATTTTGGAAGGCGACCTTCAATTAGAAATTCTTTAAAATACCGCCAATCATAATCCGTTCCTACTCCTTTTAAAAACAATCCTTCAAAATCGGTTTTGGTTCTAATAATTCCGAATTTATTAGCAACAGCCTGAACGTGTGACACTCCTTCAACAGAGTTAAACTCAGGATAAAAATCTTGATCTTTGGAAATGGGGACTTGCGCACCTTCAGAAGCATTACTGTCAAAATTAGAAATGGTAATATGGCCGTTAAACGCCACTGCTTTGTCACGAATTTTATGTTCCAAACCAATCCCAGTCGCAATGGCGATCAGCATCACAATGGTGCTAATTGCAATGGCTGCAATTCCGATTTTTATTATTGGTGCCGATACACTACTTTTATAGGACTTATTACCAATAATTCGTTTGGCTAAAAAATACTCGTAATTCAAAACTTATAAATGCATTTAAATTTTATCAAAAATACAGTTTTATTATTTGTTTTGACACTTCTTTTGTGCCGAAACCAGTTAAATACGCATGCACAAACACCTTTGAGCGTTGGAGCGCAACAGACAGAACACTATTTGCCGATTCTTAAGAATAAAAATATCGGAATTGTAGCCAATCAAACCACGGTTATTTTTAAAGAAGAGGGATACACACATTTAGTAGATTCTTTATTGAGTTTAAATATTGCGGTCAAAAAAGTCTTTGCTCCAGAGCATGGATTTAGAGGCACTGCGGATGCTGGGGAAACTATAAAAGATGGTATTGACTCTGGTAGTGGCGTTCCAATTGTATCTTTGTATGGTGCAAATAAAAAACCAAATGCTAAAATCTTAGAAGGTTTAGATCTTATTATTTTTGATGTTCAGGATGTTGGTGCGCGTTTCTATACGTTTTTATCGACCCTTCATTATACGATGGAAACCTGTGCCAATTTAGGCATTACAGTCGTCGTTTTAGACCGACCGAATCCAAATGGGCATTATGTGGATGGCCCCATTTTAGATTTAAATTTCTCTAGTTTTGTGGGGATGCACCCTGTTCCAATCGTACACGGTATGACGGTTGGTGAATATGCCAAAATGATCAACGGTGAAGGATGGCTTTCTAAGGGTGTTCAATGTGATCTAAAAGTGATTCCAGTAAAAAACTACACCCACCAAACGGCTTATGAATTGCCCATAAAACCATCTCCAAACCTTCCCAATGCAACAGCCATTAATTTGTATCCGAGTTTGTGTTTGTTTGAAGGGACTAATGTGAGTATGGGACGTGGAACGGAACTTCAGTTTCAAATTTTTGGAAGTCCTTTTTTAAAGAGTGTTGACTATAGTTACGAGTTTACACCAAAACCAAATGTAGGTGCTAAATATCCAGTTTATGAAAACAAAATCTGTACAGGATTAAATTTAAAAAACTACTCAAATTTATCTCAAATAGAATTAAAATGGTTGTTGGATGCGTTTCAAAATACTGAAAACAAAGCTGAATTTTTCAATCCCTTTTTCACCAAATTAGCAGGGCAAAAATTGTTGCAGAAACAGATTGAAATGGGGATGAATTCCGACCAAATTCGCGATAGCTGGAAAACGGATTTAGAACGCTATAAACTACTTAGAGTCCCTTACCTACTGTATCCGTTGTAGGTTTTCTATAGCCTTGAAAAGGTTGTTTCAATAAATGCTTTAAACTACTGTTTTCGGACTCACTCGGAAATGTGTCCACACCATACACAATATGTTCTCTTTCCATATAAATATACGTCCCAAGAAGACGGTCCCAAATGGAAAAAATATTACCATAATTAGCGTCTGTATAAGGCAATTGGTAATGGTGGTGAATTTTGTGCATATCTGGCGATACAAGTACAAAACTCAAAAAGTAATCTATTTTTTTAGGCAGTTTGATATTGGCATGACTGAACTGAGTGGCGACTAAAGAGATGGATTGGTACAACATAACGATCCCAATAGGGGCTCCAATAATAAACACGCCTGCAAGCGTAAAAACATAACGTATCACACTTTCTAAAGGGTGGTGACGGTTGGCAGTCGTGGTATCAACTTTATGATCGGAATGGTG
>JABAYY010000088.1 GCA_018608765.1 Flavobacteriaceae bacterium | reverse complement strand
AGTTTCTGCTAAATGCCATGCAATCGCCTCCCCTTCTCTATCCTCATCACTTGCCAACCAAACAACTTCTGCTTTTTTGGCCAATGCCTTTAGTTTGCTTACGACCGTTTTTTTATCGCTTGAAACTTCATATTTGGGTTTAAAATCCCCATCAACATTCACCCCCAATTCCTTGGAAGGTAAATCCGCAATGTGTCCAAAACTAGACTCAACTTTAAAGTCTTTTCCTAGAAATTTTTCTATAGTTTTCGCCTTAGCAGGAGACTCAACAATCACTAAATTCTTAGCCATATCATATTTTTAGAGAGGTACAAATGTAGATTATTTTTTTTATTTCTTTCTTTTATTTTTTTTACAAATCAAAAAACGACTGCAAATTACAGTCGTTTTTAGTGGAGATGTAATTTGACTTAAAAAGGTATTAGACAATTGTTTGAGGTACGGATTCAGGCGTATCAAATCCTATTATTTTTTTGTAAATAATATATTGAGGTAAGTATAAAAAAGAGCTAATAAACAAGCCTCCTAAGCCACAAGTTACAATGGTAACGACATAAAATAAAATTATATTTAACATCAGAATTAAAAAAGTAATACTCCATTTTTTGTTTCCTAGCGCAAAGGCTACCTTAATGATTTCAGAGATTGACAAATCCGAATTATAAGCAAACACTGGAAGCATAAACATTAGAGGAATTACTGCATAAACTAAAGGAAAAAAGCAAAGCAACGCAGCCAAAATAGAGATTCCTGTGTAGGCTAATAATACCCCTACTGATTTGCCTAAAAGAGGGCTTTTAAAAAAATAAAAGAAATCAGAAACAACAAAGGGGTTTCCACGATCCATATCTTTTACAATTTTGTAAAACCCTAAGTATAGTAGAGAGGATGCTATACTTAATACAAAAATTGCCAAATAGGCCAACACCATATAAAGACCAAATCCTTCAAAAAGAGTTTCATTAAACTCAGTATAGTCCATACTTTGGTTAGTACTCGACTCTATCATAAGACTGATATACGGAACATAAAACACAATAATAAACGGAAGCATTATAATGAGTGAAAACAACTGAAGTAACAACCCTTGAACCCATACTTTTTTAAACACATCTAGAGTCTCATTGAATAAATCTCCAAAGTCTATTGATTTTGAATTTTGAATTTTGTTTAATAACGTTTGAACTGCATACATAATTTTGAAGTTTGGTGGGACAATCAATCATCAAATAAAGTGGATTGTTTTGTGATATCAAAATAAAACACTAAAATCATGACACTTTGTCATAAAAAATAAAATTATTGTATCTTTGCATGCTTATTGTCCCTCAATGGGTACTGAAACTATTATGGAGAAAACAATTGATGAAACGGTTCAAGGCTCAAAACTAGCCATTACCCCAAAACCTGAAAATACAAAAAAGCTATTCATAGAAAGTTATGGCTGCGCTATGAATTTTAGTGACAGTGAAATTGTAGCGTCCATCCTGTCAAAGGAAGGGTATAATACCACCCCCGTTTTGGAAGAAGCCGACCTCGTATTGGTAAACACTTGTTCTATTCGAGATAAAGCAGAGCAAACGGTTCGTAAACGACTTGAAAAATACAATGCCGTTAAACGAATCAATCCAAAAATGAAAGTAGGTGTTTTAGGTTGTATGGCGGAACGCCTTAAAAGCAAGTTTTTAGAAGAAGAAAAAATCGTGGACCTTGTTGTAGGACCTGATGCCTATAAAGACCTTCCCAACCTAATTTCTGAAGTGAACGAAGGACGAAGTGCCGTGAATGTAATTCTTTCAAAAGACGAAACATATGGTGATATTTCACCTGTAAGACTAAATACAAATGGCGTCACAGCCTTTGTGTCTATCACAAGAGGCTGCGACAACATGTGTACGTTTTGTGTGGTCCCTTTTACTCGAGGACGCGAACGCAGTAGAGACCCTCAAAGTATCCTTGAAGAAATTAATGATTTATGGGTGAAAGGGTTTAAAGAAGTTACTCTTTTAGGGCAAAATGTTGATAGCTATCTTTGGTATGGAGGAGGTCTTAAAAAAGATTTCACAAAAGCTTCAGACATGCAAAAAGCAACCGCAGTTGATTTTGCAGGACTGCTAGACGTCTGTGCAAAAGCACACTCTAAAATGCGGTTTCGATTTTCGACATCCAACCCGCAAGACATGTCCTTGGATGTGATCCGATCGATGGCGAAACATCAGAATATCTGCAATCATATACACCTTCCTGTTCAAAGTGGAAGCAACCGAATTTTAAAAGAAATGAACCGTCAACATACACGCGAAGAGTATCTTGATTTAATCAACAACATTAAAGATATTCTTCCCGATTGTACAATTTCTCAAGATATGATTTGCGGATTTCCAACCGAAACAGAAAAAGATCATCAGGACACCCTGAGTTTAATGAACGATGTTAAGTACAGTTTTGGGTATATGTATGCCTATTCTGAACGCCCGGGCACCATGGCTGAAAGAAAACTCGAAGACGATGTTCCTTTTGAAACTAAAAAAAGACGCCTAGCTGAAGTCGTTGAATTACAACGTGCTCATGGCCTTTTCAGAACAGAACAGTTTCTGAATCAAACGGTAGAAGTATTAATAGAAAAAGAATCAAAAAAATCTACATCCGAATGGTCTGGAAGAAGCGCACAAAATACAGTGGCGGTATTCCCAAAAGAAAACTATAAAATAGGAGATTTTGTAATGGTTAAAATAAATAACTGTACAAGTGCAACCCTCATTGGAGAGGCTATTGGCCTCTCTGAAAATAATTAATTATGGAAACAGTTCAGTCTATAAAACAGCGGTTTAGTATCATTGGAAATGATACGGGGCTAAATCGTGCCATAGAAAAAGCAGTTCAGGTAGCACCGACAGATATTTCGGTGTTAGTCACTGGAGAAAGTGGTGTTGGAAAAGAAAGTATTCCTAAAATAATACATCAACTTTCGCATCGAAAACACGGAAAATATATCGCCGTCAATTGTGGCGCTATTCCAGAAGGCACTATTGATAGTGAACTTTTTGGACATGAAAAAGGTGCTTTTACAGGAGCAACTCAAAGCCGTTCTGGCTACTTTGAAGTTGCCAATGGAGGGACCATTTTTTTGGATGAAGTTGGTGAGCTTCCGCTAACCACTCAAGTTCGATTGCTACGTGTTTTAGAAAATGGTGAGTTTATAAAAGTAGGTTCCAGTGCCGTTTTAAAAACAGATGTTAGAATTGTAGCAGCTACAAACGTGAATATGTTTGAGGCTATTGAAAAAGAAAAATTTCGTGAAGATCTTTATTACAGATTGAGCACCGTTGAAATCTTATTGCCTTCACTTCGTGATCGAAAAGACGATATTCACTTATTGTTCAGAAAGTTCGCAAGTGATTTTGCCTTAAAATATAAAATGCCCACCATTCGACTCGACGACCAAGCAATTGAAGCACTTGTCAATTATCGATGGAGCGGAAATGTAAGACAGCTCAGAAATGTAGCAGAACAAATTTCTGTGTTGGAATCTTCAAGAATGATTGATGTATTGACCTTGAAAACCTATTTACCAAATATGGGAGGTAATTTTCCAACAGTACAAGGTAAAAGCAAAAATCAGAGTGATTTTAGTACAGAAAGAGAAATTCTGTACAAAGTTTTATTTGACATGAAAAGTGATTTGAATGACCTCAAAAAACTGACCATGGAGTTAATGAAAAACGACAATCACAGCGATGTTCAAAAAAATAACGAAGGTTTAATTCAAAAAATATACAACAAAGAGGAAGCTTTAGAGCCCGAAGAAGAATCAGAGTTTTTAGCACTTCCTGCAAAGCAACGAGAACAAAATGTTGTTGAAATCGTAAAGGATAGTGAAGAAAAATTCACTTATATTGATGCAGTCGAAGAGGAAGAAGAAACCCTGTCTCTACATGATAAAGAATTAGAACTTATTAAAAAATCCCTTGAGCGTCACAAAGGAAAGCGTAAATTAGCAGCAGATGAATTAGGAATTAGCGAACGCACTCTATATCGAAAAATAAAACAATATGACCTTTAAAGTTTTAAAATACAGCTTAATGATTGGGGTTTTCACCCTAATCCTTGGGTGTGGTGCTTATTCCTTTACAGGAATTTCTTTAAGTTCAGACACAAAGAGCTTTCAGGTGAATTATTTTCAAAATACAGCAGCACTTATTGAGCCAGGAATAGAACGTGATTTTACACTAGCACTTCAAGATTTGATATTAAATCAAACCAACCTTGATCTTGTTAAATCAAATGGTGATATTGTATATGAAGGTGAAATTGTTGAGTACAGAATTTCACCAACTACAGCAACCTCGGGCAACACAGCCGCTCAAAACAGATTGACTATTAGTGTGAATGTGATTTTTACAAATTCAAATGATGAAGACGCTGATTTTGAAAAGCGTTTCTCCTTTTTTTATGATTATGCAGGAAGTGCCCAACTGGTTGGCTCGCAAAAAACAACAGCTATAGAAGAAATTTTTGAACGCATCACGCAGGATGTTATAAATGCGTCCTTAGCCAATTGGTAAGCTTATGAATACATCTGACTTTACATATCTCTTACACCATCCATCAGCTTTAAACAAAGATCAAGTTAGCAATGTATCCGCCATAATAGAAGAGTTTCCGTATTTCCAATCGGCAAGAGCCATCTATCTAAAAGGCTTAAAAGACTTGGGGAGTTTCAAATACAATCAAGAACTTAAAACAACAGCTGCCTATACAACCGACCGAACGGTATTGTTTAATTTTATTACATCTGACGTATTTTTACAAAATGATATTTCTACTCATATCAAACAAAATTTTGATCAAATAAAAACTATCAAAGTTGAAGAGTTTCAGGACATTTCAATACGTAAGTCTTCGATTGCAGACGATTCTGAATCAAAACTAGAACTTGGAAAGCCCCTACAGTTTGATAAAACTGAAACATTTTCATTTTCTGAATGGCTTCGGTTAACCCAAAAAAAACCTATTGATCGCTCTGAAGTATCAGAACCCGAAGACGACTCAAACCGCGATAAAAAGTTCGCACTTATTGATGCATTTATTTCAAACAAGCCAAAACTAAAACCTCTTGACAAACACTCTAAACTTATTAATATTGCGGAGGATTCTATCTTTGAAACAGAGGATTTAATGACTGAAACTTTAGCGAGAATCTATGTGGAGCAAAAAAACTATGATAAAGCAATACAGTCTTACCGTATTTTAAGTTTGAAATATCCAGAAAAAAGTAGTTTATTTGCAGACCAAATTCAAGCAATAAAAGTCTTACAAGAAAAAAATAATTTATAATGAGTACATTTTCTATATTTCTAGTTCTTATCGTCATAGTAGCTTTTCTACTTGTCGTTGTTATTATGGTACAAAATCCCAAAGGTGGAGGGTTATCTTCTTCATTTGGTGGAGGCGGAACTCAACAAGTTGGTGGTGTTAAAAAAACATCTGACTTTTTAGATAAAAGCACATGGGCTCTTGCTACATTATTGTTGGCTCTTATTTTAGTATCTAATATCGCTATTGTAAGCCCTAACAACAGTCAAGAATCTAAAGCACTCGATTTAGATGCGGCGCCAGCAACTTCTCAACCTGTAGCAGTTCCTGTACAAGAGACAACAACTGAAGAGAGTTCAACGCCAGAAGCAACGGATTCAGAATAAAAGAAATGCTTTTTCAAAAATTACAAAATGTCAACGCCAACACGTTGACATTTTTTGGTTTCTGAAAGTTTGTCAGTTTAGTAGGGTTGGCATACTTTTAGAAAGTAAAATAATAAACTAACAATACTTAAAATTAAAATATATGGCTTTAAACATCAAACCGTTAGCTGACAGAGTTCTTGTAGAACCTCAGCAGGCTGAAACAAAAACCGCTTCTGGAATTATCATCCCTGATAATGCAAAAGAAAAACCTCAAAAAGGCACCGTGGTTGCCGTAGGTAAAGGGACAAAAGACGAACCTACGACTGTAAAAGTTGGAGATGCAGTGCTTTACGGAAAGTATGCAGGTACTGAGCTTAAACTTGAAGGAACTGATTATTTAATCATGCGAGAGAGTGATATTCTTGCAATTGTTTAATTTTTAAAAATAAAAGAAATGGCAAAAGACATAAAATTTGATATAGATGCACGTGACGGATTGAAGCGTGGTGTAGATGCGTTAGCAAATGCAGTTAAGGTAACCTTAGGACCTAAAGGTCGTAACGTAATTATCAGTAAAAGTTTTGGAGCACCACAAGTGACTAAGGATGGTGTTTCCGTAGCAAAAGAAGTTGAATTAGAAGATGCTCTAGAAAATATGGGCGCTCAAATGGTTAAAGAAGTAGCTTCTAAAACCAATGATTTAGCTGGAGATGGTACAACAACAGCAACTGTTTTAGCACAAGCAATTGTGAAAGAAGGTTTGAAAAATGTTGCTGCTGGAGCAAATCCAATGGATTTGAAACGTGGAATTGACAAAGCAGTTACTTCAATCATCACTGATTTAGAAAAACAAGCAAAGAAAGTTGGGAATTCTTCTGAGAAGATTCAACAAATTGCATCTGTTTCTGCCAACAACGACAATACTATAGGGGAACTTATTGCCTTAGCATTTGGAAAAGTTGGTAAAGAAGGCGTCATCACTGTAGAGGAAGCTAAAGGGATGGATACTTATGTAGACGTCGTAGAAGGAATGCAATTTGATCGAGGGTACTTAAGTCCTTATTTTGTGACCGATGCCGATAAAATGATTGCCGACTTAGAAAACCCTTATATTTTATTATTTGATAAAAAGATTTCAAACCTTCAGGAAGTGCTTCCAATTTTGGAACCTGTAGCACAATCTGGACGTCCACTTTTAATTATTGCTGAAGATGTTGATGGCCAAGCCTTAGCGACTTTGGTAGTCAACAAATTAAGAGGAGGTCTTAAAATTGCTGCAGTAAAAGCACCAGGATTTGGAGACCGTCGTAAAGCAATGCTTGAAGATATCGCAATCCTTACAGGTGGAACCGTAATTTCAGAAGAACGCGGGTTTTCTTTGGAGAATGCAGACTTAAGTATGTTAGGAACTGCAGAAACAGTGACTATTGACAAAGACAACTCAACCATTGTAAATGGATCTGGAAAAGCCGATGAAATTAAGGCGCGCGTAAATCAAATAAAGGCGCAGATAGAAACGACTACAAGTGACTATGACAAAGAAAAACTACAGGAGCGCTTAGCTAAATTAGCGGGTGGGGTTGCAGTTCTTTATGTAGGAGCCGCTAGTGAGATTGAAATGAAAGAAAAGAAAGACCGTGTGGATGATGCCCTGCATGCAACCAGAGCTGCGGTTGAAGAAGGTATTGTTGCTGGAGGTGGTGTAGCACTTGTTAGAGCTCAAAAAACTCTTGAAAAACTTACAGCTGCTAATCTGGATGAAGTAACAGGAATTCAAATTGTATCTAAAGCGATTGAGGCTCCCTTACGCACCATTGTAGAAAATGCTGGTGGCGAAGGAAGTGTAGTGATTAATAAAGTCCTAGAGGGCAAAGGCGATTTTGGATACGATGCCAAAAACGATGCTTACGTAGATATGCTCAAAACTGGAATTATTGATCCTAAAAAAGTAACGCGTGTGGCTTTAGAAAATGCTGCTTCTGTTGCAGGTATGATTCTCACAACAGAATGTGCTTTAATTGATATTAAAGAAGATGCTCCTGCTATGCCTCCAATGGGTGGTGGAATGCCTGGAATGATGTAATCTCCGTAAACAACACTAATAAAAAAGCTCCTGAAAAATTCAGGAGCTTTTTTATGGATCATTAATTGTGTTCTTTTACAACCTCATCTTCTCTATACTTGCAACACGGGTGGACACTGTTATAAGCTTCATCAGTTGCTTTAAGTTCTTTGGTGTCATGACCTACGCCAGCAATGTTTTTTTGTATGCTTAAAAGATCTGTTTTGTTTTCATCAAAAATAAGCCACAACTCATGTGTGTCCACGTTCCAAACCGCAGATTTCACTCCTTTTGTTTTCAGGCTCGCTTTTTCAATACGATTTTTACACATCATACAGACGCCATCTACTTCTAGGGATACTCTCGCATTTTTATTTTGAGCAAAACTCATGGTGCTTATGCAAATAAGGGTCAATGTTAGAAAAATTGTTTTCATAATATTTGTCTTTTTATTGTTTAATTTAGTTTGTAACGTAAGCCTGTGTAAAAGGTACTCCCAAATATTGGGCCATACACAAATGTAGTATCAAAATTTGAACCAAAAGGGTTTTCTGAACTTAAAATTGGATTTTTTTGAGTGGAATTGGTAATGTTTTCTGCACCCACATAAAGCTCAAAAGAGTCCGAAAACACTTTAGTAATTTGTGCGTTCAAAGTGGAAATAGTTGGCGAATAGCTTGGCAACTGATAGGCTTCTGGACTGGAAACTGTTGATGAAAACCGCTGTTTTCCAAACCAATTAAATGTAGTATCAAATTTCCATACGCCCCCTTTATCTTTTTTGACTGTTTCAAAAGATAAATTTGCAAACACACGATGTTGAGAAGTTAAAGGCTTGTTGAGCTTACCAGATTTATATTGAGTTTTAACGTCATAAAATTTATAAGCTGTTTTAAAATCCAAACGCTCTAAAATATTCAAACTAAACTCCGCTTGGAAACTGTTGGCAAAACTAGAACCTTCCAAATTATAAAAAATGACCTCATAAGGGTTTTCATAATCGACAACCACTTGATTTTGGAAATCTGTTCGATAAAAATCTAAAGTAAGATCTGCCTTTCTACCAAACAACTCAAATCCTTGTAAAAAAGAAACGCCATAATTCCATGCAACTTCAGGGTCTAAACCATAGACGTTACCGCCCGTACTTTGTATGTTAATAGCTCTTGAGGTTGCAAACAATTTTTGATTTTCAGCAAAAATATTCGCAGCCCGTTTTCCGCGTCCAAACGAAACTCTTAAGGCCGATTTCTCCCAAGGCGTGTAACGCGCATGTACCCTCGGTGTGATAAAAGTTCCTAATAAATTATGGTGATCCACACGGATTCCTGCGGTTAAATTAAGTGCTTCTAAATTGTCAAAACTATATTCAAAAAAACCACCAATAGAGCGTTCGCTTCTATCGTATAAGTCCAGATCAACTCTCTCATTGTAGTCGTCATAAGTTGCATTTAAACCAGTTTTTATCTTATGTCTTGAATCGCTAATAATTGAATTATAGACTAAATTGGAGTATACACTTTTATGACGTATATCGTATTGATTTAACCCAAAATAAGACGTTTGATCATGATCACTGTATGACATCTGAAACCCCAAACTTTGATACGGAATTTCGGGATTTACATAGCCAAATTTGGCTGAAATCTCAAAGCGTGTGGTTGCTATTTCACTTCCCCAAACTGTGTTGGAGAGCCGATCTGTTTCAGGGTCAAAATCAAGTTGACCAGATTGTTTTTCATCTGTCAAGTAACGGACATTCAAAAAACTAATCAACCCTTTTTGAAGGTTGGAATATTGCCAACGGTTCATGATATTTAACTGCTTGGACAATGGCATGTCTAAAAAGGAATCATTGTTTCTGTCAAACTTCTGTGATCTATTATCAGCATGTACATACAGCCCTGTACTCCATCGCTCTGAGAGTGTGGTGTTAAAATGAGTATTGAGTTCCGTTCGACCATTCAACGATCCATAGGCATTGACAAATATTCTGTTGTCTGTGGTTGGTTTTACCAACTCAGCATTGATTTGACCAGCTATGCTTTCAAAACCATTAACAACACTTCCAGCTCCTTTAGTGATTTGAATACTCTCAACCCATGTGCCTGGGATAAAACTCAGCCCATAGGCTTGTGATGCGCCACGAATTGAAGGTATATTTTCTGTTGCAATTAAAATATAAGGACTGGTCAAGCCAAGCATTTTAATTTGTTTTGATCCTGAAATAGCATCTGTAAAATTTACATCAATAGATGGATTGGTTTCAAAACTTTCGGATAAATTACAGCAGGCAGCCTTCAAAAGTTCTTTACTACTAATTGTAGAAATATTTTGTGAAGACAGGAAAGAGGTTGCTGAGGATTTTTTACGCACAGCAATAGTTATTTCCCCCAAATCATCAGAAGTTTGAAGCAAGTGATGAATCATTTTAGGGCTGTCTATGGTGAGTGTGTCTGTTTTGAACCCGACAAAACTAATCACTAGCTTTTTGTAAGAGGGCTTATAAGGCAAGGTAAAAGTCCCATCATCTGAAGTGATGGTCCCTATAGAAGTATTGAACCAAAAAACATTGGCACCGAGCAAAGGAATTTGCTGGTTTTGAGAGTCTAATTCCATGATCATTCCTTCAATTTTACTTTGTGAAAAAATTAAAAATGGAACTAATAAGACAAGATATAATATAGATTTCATTGTAATTTAATTTAATTTAAAATTAATGCTGTAAAGAGGCTGTGACAATGTACATAGGCAAGATGAACATGACAAGCTGAGTACTAAATCAAATCAAAAAAACTTGGTGTTGAATCTGAAAATTAAACTTTCGATCGGGAGGAACATAGTTATGTACATACCCTTCAACTGAAGAATTATAAATAACGGGGTCGGCATTAAATATTGGAGGTACTGTAAAAACTTTTTCAACTGGAAGTTTCACTGAAAATGGAACAACTTTAAACTGCTTTAAACCGTCCACAGAAATGACCTTGTTATTGCAACAGCTTGTTTTGATAAACTGAAATTCAGAAGTGGTAGTTTTTGTGGTAGTACAGCACGATTTCACTTTTGAAAAGACAGCTACATCAACAATGTTTGACCCACAAAAATGGGTTTCCATTTTAAATGAAAAGGTTGACAAAAGCACTAAAAGTGCCAATGCCATTGAAAAAACTTTATGAGTCACTGATTTTTTCATCGGTCAAATTTAATGAAACACTGGCGATTTATACAGTTGGTTGTCAAAAATTAACATAAAAAACACACCTTTTAAGCTGCTATTACCAGATAAATGATATTTTTACAGAAATATTATTTTCATGATTTTTAATGCTTTGAAGCCTAAAATAGGCGCCTTAATTTCAGATTCTGGTTCAAAAGATCAAATACTGCAATCGATTTGTGAGTTATTAAAACTGGAAATACCTCATTATGACTGGGTTGGATTTTATTTTAAAAACGGAAACAAAGAAGAACTAAAACTGGGACCCTATGCAGGCACTCCGACAGACCACACCATCATTCCCTTTGGAAAAGGTATATGTGGTCAAGTCGCCGTTAGCAATCAGAACTTTGTGGTTCCTGATGTAAAAGCTCAAGACAATTATATAGCCTGTAGTATTTCTGTTAGATCTGAGATTGTGGTTCCATTGTTTGTCGACGGTCAAAATATTGGACAAATAGATATTGATTCAAATACACCAGATGCATTTACAGCTAAGGATGAACGTTTTTTAGAGTTTGTCTGTCAATCGGTTGCTACGCTTTTGTAGTTGTTGATAACTCTTAGAATCGGTTGAAAAAACCTTTTTTTTAGAGGAATTTCAGCTCTATTTTTCTTTGATAATTACCTATTTTTGTTTTTTAATTTTTTAGACTTCAGAATGAACCAAAATAAAACAATCAAATCCGCCTTAATATCCGTGTTTAGCAAAGACGGACTCGCACCCATTGTTGAAAAACTAAATGCTCAAGGTGTTACTATATACTCGACAGGGGGTACCCAAAAATTTATTAATGACTTAGGAATTGAGGTCGTTCCTGCAGAAGAGATTACGAACTACCCTTCCATTCTTGGAGGTCGTGTTAAAACCTTACATCCAAAAATATTTGGCGGAATTTTAAACCGTCAAGACAACACACAAGATGTGGAGGAAATGACTTCATTTTCAATCCCTCAGATTGATGCTGTTATTGTGGATCTGTATCCATTTGAAAAAACGGTTGCATCAGGCGCTAGCAATGAAGATATTATAGAAAAAATTGATATTGGTGGAATTTCATTAATTCGTGCCGCTGCAAAAAATTATAAAGATGTGATATGTGTGTCTTCTGTAGATGACTATGCTGAATTCTTAGAACTCATTTCTGAGAATGAAGGTCGCATTTCAATTGAAGATAGAAAACGTTTTGCAACGAAGTCCTTTAATGTATCATCGCATTACGACAGTGCTATTTTTAATTATTTCAATGCTGATAACGAAGAAGTCGTGTTAAAAATCAGTGAAACACAAGGCAAAGTTCTACGTTACGGAGAAAATCCACATCAAAAAGGGTATTTCTTTGGAGATTTTGAAGCAATGTTTACAAAACTTCATGGAAAAGAATTGAGCTATAACAATCTTTTGGATGTAGATGCTGCTGTGAATCTTATGAACGAATTTCATGATGAGGCGCCAACATTTGCGATTTTAAAACACAACAATGCTTGTGGCGTTGCACAACGAGACACACTACATCAGGCGTATGTAGATGCTTTGGCAGGAGATCCTGTTTCCGCTTTTGGGGGGGTCTTAATTTCTAATAGTGAAATTGACTTAGCAACTGCCGAAGAAATTCATGGTTTGTTTTGTGAAGTGGTCATTGCACCTTCATTTAGCTCAGATGCTGAAGCCCTTTTGAAAGGGAAGAAGAATAGAATTCTATTAATCCAAAATACGGTTAATTTACCTGAAACAAGTGTAAGAAGCTGTTTGAACGGGGTGTTGGTTCAGGAAAAAAATATGATAACCGACGAACGAAAAATCTTAGAAAATGCAACTACTGCAAATCCAATAGAATCTGAGATCGATGATTTATTATTCGCTTCTAAAATATGTAAACACACCAAATCAAATACAATCGTATTAGCAAAAAATAAACAGTTATTTGCAAGTGGCACAGGGCAAACAAGCCGTGTTGACGCCTTAAATCAAGCGATTCATAAAGCAAACTCTTTTAACTTTAAACTCAACGGAGCCGTGATGGCAAGTGATGCATTTTTTCCATTTCCTGATTGTGTAGAAATTGCAAAAAATGCAGGAATCACAGCTGTTATTCAACCGGGCGGAAGTATTAAAGATCAGTTAAGTATTGATTATTGTAATGCTAACAATGTGGCGATGGTATTTACAAAAACACGTCATTTTAAACACTAAATTATTTAAGTAAAAGCTATTTTCAAACTCAAGTTTATTTTAGTACATTTACAAAGCAGCAAAATACTTTAATACTTTTGATAAATTTTTTATAGCATATGGGATTTTTTGACTTCTTAACTGAAGAAATAGCCATTGATT
>JABAYY010000070.1 GCA_018608765.1 Flavobacteriaceae bacterium | reverse complement strand
ATGAGAATTTACGTGAGAAATAACGGTATAAACTCCATCCTGTGATAAAGATTAATCCTCGTATTGCGAACCAGGTTTTGTTTAACCAGCCTGATTTCGCTTGAATGAGTTCGTCATGTGCTACGACATCTGGGTCCATCCAAATAAAAATGTGATCTCCTGCCCATAATGCAATTCCTAAAACAATTAATCCTCCAGGTAAAACATAGTATGTAATGGCTTCCATGACTCTAAAAAGTACGGGCGACCAACCTGCTTGTGCTGCATATTGGATGCCATAAAAAGCAAGTACTCCTAAGGATATCATGAAAAAGAAGAATGCTGCTATATACAATGCGGCGTAAGGTCTGTTATGCATTTGGTGCAATACATGTTCTGCGTGTGCATCATCGCTGTGCGCTTCCGTTCCGTGTGCTTCTTCTGCATGGGCATCGGAATCGTGTGTAGAATGTATCATTGCAGCTTGTGCTTCACCGTCTGTTTGAACGTCATGAGAAGCTTCTGCTCCGTGGTGCGAATTTTCTTCTGCTAATAGTACTTTTACATCATCGAGGGTAAGTCCATGAGTTGCTACATAGCTTGTTCCCCATCCTATGACGCCTATAACGAATAGAGAGAGAGAAACAATTTTAAGTCTTTTTGAAAACGTGTACATGTTGATATAAATGTTTTACTTTTCTTATTTTTTTAATTCTGATCTAAGGGTTTCTACATAAGCTGTTACTTGCCAACGTTCTTCCTCATTTAATAAATTTGCATAAGATCCCATGGTGTTTTTACCATAATATATGACATGGTAAATACTTCCTTCGGTAATAGCTCTATCTGCGTAACTTGGAACCCCAAGAATTTTTTCTCTTTTTACTAGCTTCCCTTGTCCAGCTCCTTTGTTTCCGTGACAGATTCCACAATAAATATCATACAACTCTTTTCCTCTTTTAGCGTCCAACTCTGTGGATGCTATGGGAGATTTCAAATCTGAAAGTGCTGCTGCATAGCCTTCATTTGTATTTTCAAATTCATATAGAGAATGACCTCTAGAGATCGTTCCATCAACAGGCAATAGTGCCTCTTGTGCGTTTGGAAAAACATCGTATTCACCATAAGCCTCATAGCCTATCGGAGCATACATGTTTGGAAAGTATTGGTAGTTTGGACTGTTATTGTTTTGACATGAATACACAGTTACAAAGACCAATGCTAAGACGATTATTTTTGATACACTTTTCATAATACTAATGTGCTTCTTTTTCAACGATATGAACCTCAACTGCACCTGTTTGGGTAAGCAAGGTTTTTAATTCCTTTTCATTACCATGAACAGGGATTTCCATTAAAAAATGGTCATCGGTTGTTCTTGGATCCGGATTTTCTGCATTTTTGAATGGCCACATTCTACTTCTTAGGTAAAATGTAATCACCATTAAGTGTGCCGCAAAAAATACGGTTAACTCAAACATAATTGGCACGAATGCCGGCATGTTTTCGAGATAGCTAAAACTAGGTTTTCCTCCAATATCTTGAGGCCAGTCGTCTATCATGATGTAATTCATCATAACCGTAGCTACAATCAAACCAACACAGCCATACATAAAGGCGGCGATGGCAATTCGAGTGGGTTCTAATCCCATTGCTTTATCGAGTCCATGGACTGGAAAAGGCGTAAATATCTCTTCAATGTGATGCTTTTCGTTCTTAACAGTTTTAACTGCTGCTAACAAGACATCATCATCTGTATATAGTGCGTGAATAACTTTAGAAGATCCCATAGGCTACTCTTTTTTCTTTTTAGGTGTTTTCGCTGGTTTTGACTTAGGGGCTGTTCGGTCATCTGAACCGGTTCCAACCAAGCTTCCGCCTGCTTCTCTAATATTTTTATAGCGTTGTCCCGAAGACTTTAATATCGTTTTGACTTCCGCTTGTGCAATCACTGGGAATGTTCTAGAGTATAACAAGAATAACACAAAGAAGAATCCGATGGTTCCAATGAAAATACCAATATCTACAAATGTTGGCGAGAACATAGTCCATGAAGATGGTAAATAATCTCTGTGGAGAGATGTCACTATAATCACAAAACGCTCAAACCACATTCCGATGTTTACAACAATTGAGATAAAGAATGAGAACATAATACTTGTTCTAAGTCTTTTGAACCACATGAATTGTGGCGAAAATACATTACATGACATCATAGCCCAGTAAGCCCAAGCATAAGGCCCTGTTGCTCTGTTTAAGAATGCGTATTGTTCATACTCAACTCCAGAATACCAAGCGATAAATAATTCGGTAATATAGGCAACTCCAACAATAGAACCCGTAATCATGATTACGATGTTCATCAATTCGATGTGTTGCACTGTTATATAATCTTCAAGATTACATACTTTACGCATGATAATTAACAAGGTGTTTACCATAGCAAACCCTGAAAAAATCGCCCCTGCTACAAAGTAAGGAGGGAAGATTGTTGTATGCCATCCTGGTATTACCGACGTGGCAAAATCAAAAGATACAATGGTGTGTACTGATAGAACTAAAGGGGTTGCAAGGCCTGCAAGTACCAAAGATACTTCTTCAAAACGTTGCCAGTCTTTTGCACGTCCACTCCATCCAAAACTTAATAATGAATATATTTTCTTTTGAAACGGTCTTACAGCACGATCTCGAATCATAGCAAAATCTGGTAATAAACCAGTCCACCAGAATACAAGTGACACTGATAAATAGGTTGAAATTGCAAATACATCCCACAATAAAGGAGAGTTAAAGTTTACCCATAGAGATCCAAATTGGTTTGGAATTGGCAATACCCAGTATGCTAACCAAGGTCGTCCCATGTGAATAATTGGAAATAATCCGGCTTGAATTACAGAGAAAATAGTCATGGCTTCCGCAGAACGGTTAATCGCCATACGCCATTTTTGTCTGAACAAAAGTAATACTGCTGAAATCAGAGTTCCTGCATGTCCAATACCAACCCACCAAACGAAGTTCGTAATATCCCAAGCCCAACCAACAGTTTTGTTTAGACCCCAAGTACCAATCCCCGTAGAGACGGTATAAATCATACACCCTACTCCCCAGCCAAAAGCTGCAAGTGCAATAGAAAATACTACCCACCATAATTTGTTTGCTTTTCCTTCAACAGGTGCAACAACGTCCAAGGTAACATCATGGTATGATTTTTCCCCTGTAACTAATGGTCTTCTGATAGGTGCTTCGTAATGAGACGCCATAATCCTTTTATATTATTTCTTATTATTTATGCTTCGTTTGTGTTTCTTACTTTTACTTGATAGACAACATTAGGTTTTGTACCAACATGATCTAATAAGTGATAAGCACGCTCATCATCTTTAAGTTCGGTAATTGCACTTTTCTTATTATTTATATCTCCAAACGCAATTGCGCCAGAGTCACATGCAGACGAACAAGCAGTTTTGAATTCATCTGGATTTACTTCTCTTCCATCGCGTTTCGCGTCTAAAATTGTTTTCTGTGTCATTTGAATACACATCGAACATTTTTCCATGACCCCTCTTGATCGAACAGTCACATCTGGGTTGATCACCATACGACCTAAATCGTTGTTCATGTGGTAATCAAATTCGTCATTCTCATTATATAAGAACCAGTTAAATCGACGTACTTTATAAGGACAGTTATTTGCGCAATAACGCGTTCCAACACATCGGTTATACGCCATATGATTTTGACCCTGACGACCGTGAGATGAAGCTGCAACTGGACAAACTGTTTCACATGGTGCATGGTTACAGTGCTGACACATGATTGGTTGGAAGGCAACTTGTGGGTTTTCAGATGGAAATTCCATCTCTCCAAAAGTGCTTAATGAACTTCCTAACCCTTGAATATCATCTTTGGTTGTGTTATCTCCTTCAAATGTTTCATCTGAAGAATAATATCTATCTATTCGTAACCAGTGCATATCGCGACTTCTACGAATTTCTTCCTTTCCTACAACTGGAACGTTGTTTTCTGCATGACATGCTATCACACAAGCTCCACATCCTGTACAGGAATTTAAATCAATTGAAAGATTAAAATGATGTCCAATCGAACGGTCAAATTCATCCCATAAATCTACATCTGGAGAATCTACAGGAGTTTCTTCATGGTTCAATGACACCATAGTCATTGGATTCCAATCAGAAGCTGATTCTGTATTAAAAATTTCCAAAGTAGTTTCTTTGATGATATCTCCTCTACCCATTAATGTATTATGCAACTGAACACAAGCAAATTCATGCTTACCATCCGTTAGCTCTACAGTAGCGGTTTGTACATTGTTAAAATTATTATATAAAGGATATGCATTGACACCCGTTTGCATTTCGGCCTTGAGACCTTGTGTACGACCATATCCAAAGGACATTCCTACAGTACCTCTTGCTTGACCAGGTTGAATGATGACTGGAACTTTTACAGTCACTCCATTTACGGAGACATTTGCATATTTTCCATTTAATCCACCATCGGCGTCATGACTGTTTTCACTGAAAAAAGTACTTGTCTCTAAAAAGAATCCTAGTTCTTTAGCATCAAATTCAGATACTGTTAAGTAGTTATCCCAGGTAGTTCTTGTTAAAGGATCAGGAAATTCTTGCAACCAAGGATTGTTTGCTTGTTGACCATCGCCCATTCCAGTTTTTGGGTACAGCGTAAGCTCCATTCCTGAAGTTACTGTTGCAGCAAGTGCATTAACCGCGGCTCCTATTCCTGAGATTGAGCTGCCATCAAAAGCATCTGCTGTTTCTAGCGTTGCAGACGTTGATGACACAAAGACACCATCGTGCAAGCTATCATTCCAAGAAGCTCCTTTTAATACATTACTGCTCCAATAGGACTTTACAAAATCGTGGTAAGACCCTGAAGTTCCAACTAATTCTAATAATACGTCTTGAAATTGTTTGGTATCAAACAAAGGACGAATTGTTGGCTGCATGAGCCCGTAATGTCCTTTCTTGGTTTCTAAATCACCCCACGATTCTAAATAATGAGAAGTGGCAGCAACATATTGTGATACAGAAGCCGTTTCATCATTTTTCATGGTGAAGGCTACTGATAATTCTGTTTGTTTTAATCCTTCTACAAATTCAGAAGCATTTGGTAGTGTATAGACAGGGTTCACACCTGCAATAATGATTGCACCAACTTTACCAGCATTCATGTCTGATACTAATTTTGCAACCGCATTATCATTCCCTTGGCGGGTATGGATGGTGTTGTTAGGATCAAACGCTTTACTGTTTAGTTTTTCATTGATAGCTAACACAAGGTTTTGTGCGTCCACATCTTTGATTCCTGAAAGAACAACCGCATTAGAACCTGCTTTAAGCAGTTCAGAAGCCGCATTATTTACAGCAGTTTCTAAATGTGCAGGAAGACCCCCTCCAACAGCCGTTCCAAATAATTTTCCGTAAAGTTTCGCAAGTGCTATTTTTTGTTGAGACGGTTTGATTGCAACACGTTTATCAGCATTTGCACCTGTTAAACTCATGTTTGCTTCAAACTGAATGTGACGCGACATTTTTCCGTTTTTAGGAATTCGTCCTTGTGCATATGCTGCATCAAAGCCACCTCCTTGCCAGTCGCCAAGAAAGTCAGCGCCTATAGATACAATTGTGTGTGCTTTTGAAAAATCGTAGTTGGCCAATCCTCTTGAGCCATATGTATTTTGGTAAGCATCTGCCGCAGCTGATTCTGAAATCGCATCATAAACAACGTGGCTTACATTCCCATATTTTTGTTTAAAGTCAGAAATCAATTTTGAAGTCGATGGACTTGCAAAAGTTTGTGTCAATAACACAATTGATTTATCAGTTCCTTTTAATGCGTCTAATTTTTGAGCTACTTCTGCTGTAAGCTCTCCCCAACTTGTTTCTTGTCCCTCTTTTTGTGGACCAACAACTCTTTGGTTGTCATATAAATCTAATACAGAAGCTTGTACTCTAGCGTTGATCCCACCATTAGCTTTTGCGAGACTGTTAGACTCAACTTTAATAGGACGGCCTTCTCTTGTTTTTATTAAAACACTTGCAAAATCATACCCATTGGCAATAGCTGTTGCATAATAATTTGCAACGCCAGGGATGATTTGTTCTGGCTGAACTACGTAGGGGATCGATTTGATCACTGGTCCTTCACAGGCCGCTAAAGATGCTGCAGCAGTACTGAATCCTACATATTTTAAGAAATCACGACGCGTTGTGCTAGAAGATTCCAGGTTTTCTTTATCGCCTAAAAATTCATCTACTGGGATTTCTTGTGTGAATTCCTTTTGTTTAAGCGTCTCAACAGCGGAGCTATGACTCGGATTTAGCTCCTCAACACTTTTCCAGTATTTCTTATTTGATGACATATATCTAATGTTACTTGTTGATCGTTTTATTTAATTTCTAATAATGACATTTTCCACATTCTAAACCACCCATTTGGGCTGCAGTCAATTGCTCTACTCCGTATTTCTTGGTGAGCGCTTCGTGAATTTTATCATAATAGTCGTTATCCTGAACTTTTACATTTGTTTCTCTGTGGCAATTGATACACCAGCCCATTGTTAATGGAGAGAACTGATACATAATTTCCATTTCTTCTACAGGACCGTGACAAGTTTGACATTCCAATCCAGCCACCATAACGTGTTGGGAGTGATTGAAGTAAGCAAAATCAGGAAGGTTGTGGATACGCACCCATTTTACCGGTTTTGTATTTCCTGTATATTTCTGTTCGTCATCATCCCATCCAACAGCATCGTATAATTTTTTGATTTCTCCATCATAAAATTCTTTTGTGTATTCTTCGGTTGCTGTTTCTGGTGATACCTCATAAATAGATTTATGACAGTTCATACATACGTTCAGTGCTGGAATTCCAGAGTGCTTACTTACACGCGCAGAAGAATGACAATATTTACAATCGATCCCATTGTCACCTGCGTGAATTTTATGAGAGTAATGTATCGGTTGAATTGGTTGATAGCCTTGATCAACACCAACTTGCATAAAATAGCCATACACAAAATAGGCGCTTGACAACAAAAAGAAAATTGCTACGACCAACATTAAGAATTGGTTTTGGATAAAAGCTTTCCAGAGTGATTTTCTTTTAACTGCTTCTGCAATTTCAACATTATTAGCCGTTGCAAAACGACGCAATGTTTTATTTACTAAAAACAGACCTAATGCCAACAATCCAAAAAGAATAGCGATGGCACCCAGAACGAGTTCCTGAGAAACACCGGATTCTGTTGGCGCTCCTTGAACTGTGGTTGCTGTAGCTGCTACTGGAGCTGCTTTTTCTTGCGCTGTATATGCTAAAATATCTGTGATATCTTCATCTGATAATTGTGGAAAAGCGGTCATCGCAGAACCATTGTATTCAGCATAAATCTTATTAGCGTATGCATCCCCAGACTTGATTAAGGCAGAACTGTTGCGAATCCAAGCATTAAGCCAGACTCTATCTAAACCTTCATCTTCGCTAAGACGTGTTTCCACATTTCGAAGCGCAGGCCCTGTCATTTTTTTGTCTAATTGGTGACAAGCTGCACAGTTGGCATTGAATAAAGATTTTCCTTTGGCAGCATCTCCATCTTGAGCATAAAGTGATGTGAATGTAATTGAGAAAAATAAAAGCCCCGAGAATAGTATTTTCGAAAGCGTATAAAAGTTAAATCCCTGTTTCATAGCGTTGATAGAAGTCATTTCTAAACTTTGATTCGATTTTATCATGCAAATAGGCAATATTCGTTTATAAAAAATATTACGCAAAAGTACCATTTAATGTCCGTTTTTGAAATGTTAGATATGCGTAAATTTCTAATTTATAAACATTCTAAATAACTAAAATTTTTAACTTTTAATTTTATTCGTTTACATTTGTAAAAGTAATACTACACTATGAATTTATGTAATTGGAAATTAATCGTTATAAGTGTCTTGTTTTCAGGCGAAATTTTGGCTCAAGAGGGTGTGGTAAGCATTCAGAAGAGTTTGGAAATTGACCGTGTATTGACGCTAAAAAAAGAACTGAATAAAGACCAAGGGTTTATAAAAATTCAAGTTTATAGCGGAAACCGTATTGGGGCTGAAAAAGCCTTAGCAAAATTCAAAACTGACTTCCCAAGTAAAGTTGTAGAAATGAAATATGAAACTCCAAACTATAAAATTTGGGCTGGTAAATTCAGAACACAATTGCAAGCAGATCGTGAAATACGTATTGTAAAAAAGAGTTTTCCAAATGCATTCTCTCTCAAGCCTAAAAAACCTTAAAGGTTCTATTTAACTGCTATTTTTTCAAATAATTTTGACGTTGATTTCTAATGTTACAATGTTTTACCTTATCTAACAACCGACTTGCTCGCATTTTCAAATACAGGTGAAATATCTCAACAGAACCTCGTTAAAAACACTTCGACAGGCGCAGTGTGACACTTGATGAACTGACGTATTAAATTCGCATAAAAAAGGTAGCAATTAGAAAATTACTACCTTTAAAATCATTAACTTTATAACACTAATTAAAAGCGTCACATCTGTATCTAAAATCTAAATACGTTTATTTGAGTGTCTTTTTAACTTCAACTTCACGGAACGCTTCAAGAATATCTCCTTCGCGAATGTCATTGTAGTTTTTCACTTGCATACCACAGTCATAACCTTTAGCCACTTCTTTCGCATCGTCTTTGAAACGTTTTAAAGAGCTTAACTCACCCGTGTACACAACCACACCTTCTCTAATTAATCGGACACCAGCGTTTCTGTAAATCTTACCATTTGTAACCATACATCCTGCAATGGTTCCAATTTTAGAGATTTTAAAGGTTTCTCTAATTTCTGCCGTTCCAGTGATTTCTTCTTTGAATTCCGGAGACAACATGCCTTCCATCGCGTCCTTAAGATCGTTAATCGCATCATAAATAATAGAATACATTCTGATGTCAATTTCTTCCTTATCGGCAATTTGCCTGGCATTACCCATTGGTCGCACATTAAATCCGATGATAATCGCATCTGACGCCGTTGCAAGCAGAACATCACTTTCTGTAATTGCACCCACTCCTTTATGTATGATGTTAACCTGAATTTCTTCGGTAGATAATTTTTGGAATGAATCTGTAAGCGCTTCTACAGAACCATCTACATCCCCTTTCAAAATAATGTTTAGTTCCTTAAAGTCTCCTAATGCAATTCGTCTTCCAATTTCATCCAACGTAATATGACGTTGTGTTCTAACCGATTGTTCTCGTTGTAGCTGTGTACGTTTTGCAGCAATTTGTTTTGCTTCACGTTCATCTTTAAATACGGTAAATTTATCCCCTGCTTGTGGCGCGCCATCCAATCCTAAGATTGAAATAGGTGTTGAAGGACCTGCCTCAAGCACATCGTTTCCACGCTCATCATGCATAGCTCTTACTTTACCACTGTTTTTACCAGCCAAAACATAATCGCCAATTTTTAGCGTTCCTGCTTGAACTAAAATTGTAGAAACGTAACCACGACCTTTATCTAAAAAGGCTTCGACAACTGTTCCTAGAGCAGGTTTATTTGGATTTGCTTTCAGCTCTAATAACTCCGCTTCTAGCAATACTTTTTCTAATAACTCTTTGACTCCATCACCCTTCAATGCAGAGACATCATGGGATTGAATTTTTCCACCCCAGTCTTCTACTAATAAGTTCATATTAGCCAAGGCTTCCTTAATTTTTTCAGGATTCGCCGCTGGTCTATCTATTTTATTGATTGCAAAGATAATTGGAACGCTGGCTGCTTGCGCATGCGCAATTGCTTCCTTGGTTTGAGGCATGATATCATCATCTGCCGCAATTACAATAATAGCAATATCCGTGACTTGAGCACCACGAGCACGCATGGCCGTAAAGGCCTCGTGACCAGGGGTATCTAAAAAGGCTATTTTTTGTCCTGTTCCAAGGGTCACTCCGTAAGCTCCAATATGCTGGGTGATCCCTCCTGATTCTCCTGCAATTACATTTTCTTCTCGTATGTAATCTAACAAGGAAGTCTTACCGTGATCAACATGTCCCATGACCGTTACGATCGGAGCACGCGTTTCTAAATCATCAGCAGTGTCCTCAACGACTTCAATAGCTTCATCTATATCTGCAGTTACAAATTCTACTGTATATCCAAATTCTTCGGCAACAATGGTTAAAGTCTCAGCATCCAAACGCTGATTCATAGTTACCATCATACCAAGTGACATACATGCAGAAATAATTTGAGTCACCGAAACATCCATCATTGTAGCGACTTCACTAGCGGTTACAAATTCTGTTACTTTAAGTACTTTGTTTTCTAATTCTTGTTGTTCTTGATCTTTTTCGGTTTGTTGACGGTGTTGGTCTCTTTTATCTTTTCTATACTTAGCACCCTTTTTACCTTTATTAGATTTCCCTTGTAATTTTTCAAGAGTTTCTCTTACTTGTTTTTGTACTTCTTCCGCTGTTGGCTCTACCTTTGGAGCTTGTGTTCTTGCGGGTGGTCTATTTCTAAAGTTTCCTCTCGGTTGTGAAGAATTGCTTCCAACCTTACTAATTCTACGACGTTTTTTTCTAGCATCTGCAGAATTTGCACCAGCTGCTGGTGTGGCTGGTTTGGCTTTTTTAGGCTTATTAAATTGAGTTAAATCTATTTTTTGCCCAGTAGATTTTGGACCAGAAAGCTTTTGATAATTAGTTGTTTCAACTTTTTGTTCTCCTGGGACAACGGCTTCTGTAGCGGCGGCTGGTTCAGCTGCTGCTGAAGGCGTCGGCTCTGGTTTTGAGACTGGTGTTTCTTTTTTGTTTTCGGCTGGTAAAGGAGCGTCCGCTACTGCTGGTGCAGACTTTACTTTTGGCGTGGACTCAACTTTAGGAGTTTCTTTAGCTTTGGGTGTTGCTTTTGGAGCAGCAGACTCAACTTTTGGTGCTGGTGCTTCTTTTGGAGCAACCTCAACTTTTGGAGCTTCCTCTATTTGGGCTGCCGCAGGCTTTTGTTCTTCAGGCTGTTGTTGAGTTGCTTTTTTAGGACCATCTAAATCGATCTTACCAACTTTCTTTGGACCTTGAAGTACCTGTTTGGCTTTGAAAACTGTTTTAGCGGCTTCTGCTTTTTGAAGTTTTAGCTCTATTTCCTGTTCACGTTGAACACGCAAGGCTTCTTTTTCTTTTAGCTTAGCTTCACCAACTTCTTTAGAGGCGACTTTCTTGCTTGCATCCGTTTGAAACTCTCCTGCAAGAAGATCATACACTTCAGAAGTGATTTTAGTTGTAGGGCGTTTTTCTATTTCAACATTTTTTGTTTCCAAAAAATCGACCGCTCGATCGAGAGAAATATTCAATTCCCTTAACACTTTATTTAATCTAATAATTTCAGCCATAAATTGCCTTTGATATTTTTTAACAGTATTTCTTACGCGTATTCGTGTGGTAATCCGGTCTTAGAGGGTACCAATATAATTAAAATTTTACTCTTCAAATTCTTCTTTCAGAATACGAACCACATCTTCGATGGTTTCTAACTCTAAATCCGTACGCTTTACAAGGTCATCAATCTCTTGTTCAAGGATACTTTTTGCGGTGTCTAAACCTGCTTTTGCAAATTCAGCTATGATCCATGCTTCGATTTCATCAGAGAATTCAGAAAGCTCAACATCTTCTTCTACACCTTCTCTAAATACATCTATTTCATACCCTGTCAAACGACCAGCTAAACGAATGTTGTGACCTCCTCTACCAATTGCTTTACTAACTTCTTCAGGTTTTAAAATTACCTCAGCGCGTTTAGTTTCTTCATTAATTTTGATGGATGTAACTCTCGCTGGGCTCAGTGCTCTAGTAATATAGAGTTGTAAGTTGGTTGTGTAATTGATGACATCAATATTTTCATTTCCTAGTTCACGTACAATGCCGTGGATTCTAGATCCTTTCATTCCAACACAAGCACCTACAGGATCAATTCGATCGTCATAAGAGTCTACTGCAACTTTGGCTTTTTCTCCTGGAATCCTTACAACATTTTTAACGGAAATAAGTCCATCAAAAACTTCAGGGATCTCTTGTTCAAATAATTTTTCAAGAAATACAGGAGCTGTTCTTGAAAGTACAATAGAAGGTTTGTTTCCTTTTAAATCGACACTTTCAATAATCCCTCGAACATTTTCACCTTTTCTGAAAAAATCAGAAGGAATTTGTTTGTCCTTTGGAAGGATTAATTCATTGCCTTCATCATCTAATAAAATAACGGCACGGTGACGAATATGGTGTACTTCTGCGGTATATATTTCACCTACTAAGTCTTTAAAGTGCTTGTAGATGTTTGTGTTATCGTGCTCGTGAATTTTAGAAATTAAATTCTGGCGTAACGCTAAAATTGAACGACGCCCTAAATCGATGAGCTTAACTTCCTCAGACACATCTTCACCAACTTCAAAATCTGGTTCAATTTTTCGAGCATCTGTTAAAGAGATTTCTTGATTTTCTTCTTCAACCTCACCATCTGCAACTACAACTCTATTTCTCCATATTTCTAAATCGCCTTTATCTGGATTGATAATGATATCAAAATTATCATCATCCCCAAATTTCTTTTTCAATGTATTTCTAAATACATCTTCTAAGATTGACATCAAGGTAACTCTATCAATTAGCTTTTCGTCTTTAAACTCTGAAAACGAATCAATTAACGCTAAATTTTCCATAATTTTAGTCTTGTATTAAAATAATATTTTCACTTTTGCTTCACTTATATCTGTGTACAGAAGGGTTGCTTTTTTCTGAACTGTGACCTTTCCTTTGCCGATAGGTTTTGGCTCTCTAGCTTTCCATTCAAGTACAATATCTTCTTTATTGGCAGCAGTTAAGACAGCTTCAATTTTTTGGTTTTCTACAGCCTTAACTTCTAATGTTCTACCGATGTGTTTTTGAAATTGACGTGGGTGTGTTAATGGAGTGGTCGCCCCAGAAGAGGATACTTCTAATGCAAAATCATGTTCTTCCCTGTCAATGTTGTGTTCGATTCCACGACTTACAAACATACAGTCTTCTACAAGAACTCCCTTGTCTCCGTCTATGACGATTCTAATTTTATTGCCTTCTAAGATTTCGAAATCTATCAAAAATAAATCCTGTCTTTGTGCAAGGCAATCCTCTAATAATTCTTTTACTATTTCTCTAAACATCTGGTATAAAAAGAGGGGACTTTATGTCCCCTCGCTTTTTCATTTATCATTCTATGCGGCAAATATACAACATAAAAATTGAATTTAACAAGTGTTTATCCTTGTTTTAGTTGGCCCACTAGGG
>JABAYY010000061.1 GCA_018608765.1 Flavobacteriaceae bacterium | reverse complement strand
AGTTGATTTGAATATTCATTTGAAGGGAATTGATTCACGTCTGATTAATTAGGAGGGCAAGTGCCCCATACCGGTTTGTTGGCATCTGTCAGTCCAGAATTGGGTGCAAAGTCTTCTGGTTCTGAATCGAAATTAGTGACACACCAAGTTGACAAATTTTGATTGAATAACGCTGCATCCTTAAACATCCCTTGCATACTCGTTACACTAGAGGTATCCCAATTACTTATGTCCTGATTGAATGCTGTGGCGCCCTCAAAAAAACCAAGCATTTTTATCACACTAGAGGTGTCCCAATTTGAGATGTCTTGGTTAAACGATGAAGCACCTTTAAACATACTTCCCATATTTAAGACACTAGAAACATCCCAGTTGCTTATGTTTTGATTGAATGAATTTGCGAGATAGAAAATACCGTCCATATCGGTCACATTAGAAACATCCCAAAAACTAATGTCAGAATTGAATGAATTATTATTAAAAAAATTGGTTAAGGAAGCCCCTGATCCTGACATATTAGTAACCAGTGTTGTACAAAGGTTTACATTCCCATTTGCAATTTGACCCGCTATCGTTGAGTTGTTGACCGCCAAATACGTACTACCTTCAATTTCATCTTGATCTCCAACCTCTGCCTGTGGACATTTGCAAATGTTATTTTCAAAATATATTGTTCCTGAATTTTGATTTGGAGTAGGGGTTACACTTTCTTCCTCTCCTGCTCCACCGCCGCATGAGATCTGTATCAATGCTAATAATAATAGTAGTTTTTTCATCAGTGTATATTAATTAAAGACAAGATATAACAATATACTCAAAGCTATTCGAAGTCGACCTCATATTAGCAGAGTTCCGTTAAAGAAATAATCTCAAATACCGTTCTCCATTGAAAATTTGTAAGCATACGCTATTGGGCTATCCTCTTTTAAAATGAAAACAAGCTTTTAAAACCGTTTTGTATCTTGTGTGGTAAATTATATTTTTATGCCTTTACTGATTGTCATTCTTGGAATATTGTTGTTGTTTGTTTTGATAGCAAAGTTTAAACTCAATGCCTTTATTTCCTTCATCATCGTTTGTGTTTTTGTAGGCGTATTTCAAGGAATGGAATTGGATCGTATTGTCGAAGCAATACAAATTGGAATGGGTAATACCCTTGGATTTTTGGTCATGATTTTAGGCTTAGGCGCAATGCTCGGAAAACTCGTTTCTGATAGTGGCGCAGCGCAAAGAATTACTTCTAAATTGGTGTCTAGTTTTGGAATAAAATACATTCAATGGGCAGTTGTTGTTGCAGGATTCATTGTAGGGATTCCCATGTTTTACTCTGTTGGATTTGTTATCCTAATTCCCTTAGTATTTACCATAGCGGCATCAACAAGACTGCCTTTAATTTATGTTGGTTTGCCCATGCTTGCTTCTTTATCGGTAACCCATGGTTTCTTACCTCCGCATCCTGCCCCTACTGCAATTGCAGGTATGTTCAATGCCGATATTGGTAAAACCTTATTGTATGGAATTATAATTGCAATTCCAACGATAATAGTGGCAGGTCCTTTATTCACAAGGACAATCAAAAACATAAAAGCAACTCCATTAAAGGAGTTTTATAATCCAATTGTTTTAAAAGAGGAAGAAATGCCTGCTATGGGTATTAGTCTATTTACAACATTATTACCCATTATATTGATCTTGTGTTCTACCCTATTTACTCTTTTCGTAGCTGGAGAATTTCTGCTTAAAGAGGTCATTGTCTTTATTGGAAACCCCGTAATAGCAATGTTAATATCGGTCCTTGTAGCCATCTATGCACTGGGTATTTCACGAGGAAAAAAAATGCCCGAACTAATGAGCTCTGTTTCAAGTTCGGTCTCCAGTATAACAATGATTTTACTAATTATAGCAGGTGCAGGGGCTTTAAAACAAATTTTAGTAGCCAGTGGTGTTAGCGATTATATTGGAGCGCTATTAAACGGTTCCTCAATATCGCCCTTGATTTTGGCATGGTTCATTGCAACTGTTATTCGGGTTTGTGTTGGCTCGGCAACCGTTGCAGGCCTTACTGCTGCAGGAATTGCACTTCCGCTAATTCAGAACACTGGAGTTTCTCCAGAACTGATGGTCTTGGCCATAGGCTCTGGAAGTCTGATGTTGTCGCATGTAAACGATGGAGGGTTTTGGATGTTTAAAGAGTACTTTAATCTTACTGTAAAAGAAACTCTTTCTACATGGACCGTAATGGAAACTACAGTTGGAATCATGGGATTAATCGGTGTTTTAATATTAAATATATTCATATAAAAAAGATAAAAAATGAGCATTTTACCTTCAGAACAAATAAAAAAGTTAAACCTAACATTCCCCCCAGCGCCTAAACCAGCTGGGGTATATAGACCTGTACTCGTAGTGGGTAAGTTTTTATATGTATCGGGACAAGGACCTATGAAAAATGACGGGACACTAATGCTCGGACGCTTGGGTGATAATTTAATTACCGAGGAAGGTAAACTAGTTGCAAGGCAAGTTGGCTTAACTATGTTGTCCAGTATTCAAACACATTTTGGAAGTCTCGATAAAATTAAACGGGTCGTTAAGGTTCTGGGGATGGTTAACTGTACTCCAGATTTCACACAACACCCACTTGTCGTCAACGGCTTTAGTGAATTGATGGCTGATGTCTTTGGAAAAGAACATGGAGTAGGAGTTAGAAGTGCGGTAGGGATGATTCTACCAGACGGTATTCCTGTGGAGGTAGAAGCAATGTTTGAATTACATTAAATGGTAAAAGGCAGCAATTGGTATGAAATTAATAGGGTTGAGGATGTGATTTCTCCAGCTCTAGTGGTTTATCCGGATAGGATAGAAGCAAATATAAAAATGATGATCCAGATCGCAGGAGGAACGGATTCATTGCGACCGCATATTAAAACCCATAAAATCGCAGAAATAATTAATCTGCAGCTAAAACATGGTATCACCAAGTTTAAATGTGCTACAATAGCAGAGGCAACATTATTAGCCAAATGTGATGCGCCGGATATTCTTTTGGCGATGCAACCCATAGGGATAAATATCCATCGCTTTTTTGAGTTAATGGTTCAATATCCAAATTCATCCTTCTCTACAATTGTAGACAACGAAGAAATAATATTAAAAATGAACTCCCTTGCTTCAGAAAAAAAACTGCCGGTTTCGTTGTGGTTAGACATCAACAATGGGATGAATAGAACAGGAATAACTCCCAATAAGGAAGCAGTTTTGCTTTATAAAAAAATGGAGCTATTGGATGCTATTATAGCTCAAGGTTTGCATGTCTATGATGGCCATATTCATGAGTCTGACTTTAATTTACGTCAACAAATTTGTGATAAAGACTTTGATTTGGTTGTTTCATTAAAAAGTCGAATAGAGCAGTTAGGAATCAAAATCAAAACGATTGTTGCTGGTGGAACACCAACTTTTCCGATTCACATAAAAAGAGATAATATCGAGGTTTGCCCCGGTACGCCATTGTTATGGGACCAAGGATATGCAGACACGTACAAAGATTTAAAGTTTCTACCAGCAGCTGTTTTAGTTGGTGCTATTGTAAGTAAGCCTTCGGATAATTTAATTTGTTTGAATCTTGGGCATAAATCGGTTGCAGCAGAAATGCCTCCTCCAAGGTTAAAAATCTTGAATTTCGAAAAGCTCGAACACATAAGTCACAGTGAAGAACATTTAGTAGTCGAATGCGTCGAATCAAAGGAATACGCAATTGGAACGATTTGTTATGCAATCCCAACCCACATATGTCCTACAGTTCTTAAATATGATTCGGTATTAACCGTTATCGATGGAACGATAACCGGGCGCTGGAACATCGCAGCAAGAGATCACATACTAAATTAGTGTTGAAATAATTTTGTTTAATAGGATAATAATCATGGGTTAATATCAATAGAAAAAGTAACTAAATTTAATAGAAAACATGTTTATACTCGACGCGCATCTTGATCTTGCAATGAATGCCATGGAATGGAATAGGGATCTAACTTGGACTGTAGAAGACATCAGAAAAAGCGAAATAGGAATGACCGACAAGCCCGACAGAGAGAAGAACACTGTTTCTCTAGATGCAATGCGGAAAGGGAATATAGGAATTTGTGTAGCTACCCAGATCGCTCGTTACGTAAAAAAAGACAGTCCATTACCCGGATGGAATTCACCGCAACAAGCATGGGCACAAACACAAGGACAATTGGCTTGGTACAAATCAATGGAAGATCTTGGTGAAATGGTTCAAATCACAAATGCCGAGCAATTGAATCGCCATTTAGCACTATGGGAAAAAGATCGTGTTTCAAAAAAACCCATAGGATATATTCTTAGTTTAGAAGGTGCTGATTCTATTGTAAACATTGACTATTTAGAAAAGTCGTACGAACAAGGATTAAGAGCTATAGGGCCAGCCCACTACGGGCCTGGGACTTATGCCCATGGCACCGACTCTGTTGGCGGAATTGGAGTTGAGGGAAAAGCATTACTTAAAAAAATAGAAGAATTGAATTTAATTCTCGACGCAACTCACCTCTGTGACGTTAGCTTTTGGGAAACGATGAAACTCTATAATGGACCGGTTTGGGCCAGTCATAATAATTGTAGAAAATTTGTGAATCACAACCGTCAATATGCAGATGAACAAATTAATGAATTGATCCAAAGAGATGCGGTCATTGGAATTGCATTAGATGCCTGGATGATGGTTCCAAATTGGGAAAGAGGGAAATCTACACCCGAAAATATGGGAGTAACATTAGAGCAAATGATTGATAACATAGATCATATTTGTCAATTGGCAGGGAATTCTTCTCATGTTGGTATTGGAACCGATCTCGATGGTGCTTTTGGAAAAGAACAGGCACCCGCAGATTTAGATACAATTGCCGACCTTCAAAAAGTTCCATTGATGCTTGCTAAAAAAGGGTATTCAGAATCGGATATTGAAAACATTATGAGTAAAAACTTCATAAATTTTCTTCAAAAAGTTTGGAGATAAGTAACGAATTATGAGGAAATTATTACTGTAGATATTTTGCCTTTTTTTCTTTTTTGTTCTAAAAAAAATGATCCTACTGTCTCCAAAGTTCATTTGTAATTCGTCCAATAGATAAGAGATTATCTTTTTTATAAATAGTGTAGAACACCAAAAGAACAGCTCTTTCTAATCGATCAATAGAATGAACCTTGACGTGTTTGAGCGTTGCGTCACAAACTAACTTCTTTATCCCGATTCGCTCTTTTTAATCTGCTATTTACCATGTCTTCTACTGCCTTACGAATCAATGTAATGTTGTCCTGTTTTCGTTGCTTAGAAAGTCTTTTAATCCAATCCATTGATTCGGTTTTTTTAGCGCCTTTAAGAAAAACTCGTTAGTCTACTTGTTCTAAATCTTTTTCATAATTATTTGCAGATTTCCAATAAAAAAATATCGCAATGAATAGAGAAATTAAGTTCAAGGTCAATGCGTAACGTAAACTAAAATTCCCTAAAGTTGGCTCGAGTAAATCACTTAGTATTCCAGCAGACAATGGTCCAAGTGCTAATCCTATCCCATTCATAAACAAAAGGATTAATGCGGTAGCAAATGCTCTCATTTTAACATTAGCCAATGTTTGACCCACTGCATATATTGGGCCAGTGAAAGCAGCATTGAACATTGCGTAGGGAAAAATAGCAGCTAAGGCTATTTTTGAGCTGCCAGTAAATAAGATTATGATGGCAGGAAATAGAGAGAAAATACAACTAAGAATTGGTACATAAAGGTACCACTTTTTGTTTTTTGCTCCTTTTATATCAGCCAATCGTCCTCCGATCAAAGCACCAATCAAGCCACCAATTCCTATTGAAAGACCCAAATTTATACTTACTGTAATCAAATCAACTCCATGAGCTCTTTGAATGAATGATGGTAAAAAATTATTAAGACTGTAAGAAGAAAAAGTAGTAAACCCTGCACCCAAACATAAATATAAAAATGATTTTTTAGCAAATAAAGCTCGTATAGCTTCTTTAAAAGTAGCGTCTTTTATGTAATCAATATGACCATCAATTTGACCTCGAATAGGTTCTTTTAAAATAAAATATAAAAGAATAGACAGCAAAACACCCGGTATTCCAAGTGCGTAAAACGCAATTCTCCAACCATATTCTGATGCAATTGATCCAGCAACAATGAACCCCAATAAAATCCCGATCGGTATTCCCATACTGTAGATAGAAAAAGCCGTTCCCCGTTGTTCTTTTGGAAAATAATCTGAAATAATTGAATGGGATGGGGGCATTCCGCCCGCCTCTCCTGCACTTACTCCGATTCGAGTCAACAACAATTGAAAAAAGCTTAGAGCACGACCAGACAAAACGGTCATGAGCGACCAAAATCCTAAACTAAATACAAGAATGTTTTTTCGGTTATATTTATCAGCAAGTTTAGCTATTGGAATGCCAAGTGTTGTATACAATAGGGCAAATCCTAGTCCAGTTAACAATCCCAATTGAGTATCACTTAATTGTAAGTCTTCTTTGATACTCTCCTGCAGAATAATAAGAATTTGTCTGTCAGCAAAATTGAACACATATATGAGGGTTAACACAGTTAAGACAAACCATTTATTATTCATAATTCTTAAATTATAATAACAGTAAGGTACAGTTTCTTGAGAGACCCAAAGCATCTCAATCATAAATATTATCTAACATCCAGATCCAATTGCTTGAAGATAAATACTTTTTCTTCTGTTACTTCTATGCTATGTTTGTCTGCTTCGTAAGCTGAATCTATTAAAGCCTTACAATAGTTTACATCGCTTTTCTTTGCCTTATGTATCAATGCAAAGGTTATCGTGTCAATGGATTGGTTTCCTAACTAGCTTCTAAATTTAATTAAGAAAAAAGACACCCTCCGCTTCGAACAAAACCAATTAAAACACTGTTTATTAGCGATATAAATTTGTATGTTTTTTATGAGTAACCTCATTTTTTTTGAAATTATTTTTGAAGTATAAATGCAGTAGGTTAATCAAATGAATCAAACAATTAATTAAAGACTTTTATAGATGTAAATAATACAAATAAAAAATTGAAGTTTTTACTTAAATTAATTTTACTGATTCACATCTTTTTTAGTGCCCACATGTCGTTTGCACAAAGTTCAATTATTGATGTAGTCACCCATTCAGATATTGTTTCTGACAGTGATAATATTGTGGGAAATGGAGACGTTGTTCTCTTTACTACAAAAGTTACCAATATAAGTAACATTACGATTTCATCTTTAACTATTTCAAATTCATTAGTTGGGATTGATGGAAGTGTTCTTTCCCTTTCATCCCCTATAACTTTTGTTAATAATTCTGGTTCCTCTTCTGAAGGAGATTTAATCGCAGGAGAAGTATCTACATATGTATCAACTTATACTTTTGATTCAAGTGGAGTTACTGCAGGCGGAATTAGTTTAACTGTTTCAGGAACAGGTAGTACACCAGGGAATTCCAATAATGTTCTAGATGTTTCTAATGATGGCGATGATAGTGACGGCAATTTAATTGATGATCCAACTCAGGTAATAATTGGTAATACTGTTACACTTGTTGAGGGTACAAAACTGGAAAATTATATTGATAACGATTCCAATGGTTCGATTGGATTGGGAGATCAACTCGAATACATCATTACTATCTACAACAATGGGGAGGAAGATTTGGAATCAATTGCACTTTTCGATGTACTACAAGATTTAAATAACAATACTTTGGCTTTGGTTGCACCTTTCACTCCTCCGGGGCCCATTTTTGTTTCATCAGATCAGAATTCAACAAACGGGGAATTACTTGTTGGGGAAACTGCAACTTACAAAGCTGTCTACGTGGTTCAACAAGGATCTGTTGACTCTGGAGGGCTGACAAACTGTCTAGATGTTCAAGTTGATGGAGTAAATTCTGGACGACAATACACCGACACAGCGGATAATGGTGACGATAACGATGGGAATTTAACAGACGATTGTACGGCATCTACAATAACTGTCACTCCATCGATTGAAGTAACCAAAAGCGCAAGTGTTCAGGATGTGAATGGAAATGGAGTAAATGATCCTAATGATATTATTAATTACAACATAAGAATAGTAAATGATGGAAATGTAACCTTGTCAAATTTATCACTTACAGATACATTCAGAGACGCCAACGGCAATAGTATTTCTTTAGATAGTGCTCCTGTTTTTTCATCTTCCTCTTTGGGATCTTCAGCTGGAACTCTTCAGGTTGGAGAAGTCGCAATTTATTTGGCTTCTTATACGGTTTCGGTAAATGCTGCAAACTCTGGATTAGTTTCTAACTCTCTCACAGTGACTGCAAGCTCACCAGGACAGTCAAATAACGTTTCGGATGTTTCGGATAATGGAATTCAAGATGATAGTAACATTCTGGATGATCCAACAGTCACCATACTGACAATTGATAAACAAATTGAGGTTACCAAAACGTTTACTTTAGCAGATGATGGCGACGGAGAGCCGGGACAAAATGATGTTGTTACCTACTCCATCACGGTTCAAAATACTGGACAAATACAAGTTACAGGAATATCCCTAGTTGATTTACTAACCAATTGTGATGGTTCTCAAATACTTTCTTTATCATCAGGACCTACATGGAGTTCAAATAGCGGGTCATCCCCACAGGGGAGCTTAGCCCCAGGAGAAATAGCAAATTACTCAGCAACCTACACAATCGGATCTGCTGAGGTAGATTCAGGGTGTATTTTAAATACGGTTAGTGCAACAGCTAGCACTCCTGGAAATTCAAATGACGTGTCTGATGTTAGTGATGACGGTAATGATAGTGATGGAAATCTAGTTGATGACAAAACAAGAACTAATTTTACAGTTGACCCAGCAATTAGAGTGACTAAAACGGGAATATTGTTAGATAATGGTGACAGTTTACCGGGGCCTGGGGATACTTCAGTATTTACTATAACGGTTTTAAATATTGGAAACACATCTTTATCTACGATTACACTTAATGACACTTTCACAAGAGGTGATGGTACAGCTTTATCACTTGATTCTGGGCCAACATTTAATTCTTCATCTGGGTCTTCCCCTGAAGGAAGTCTGCAAGCAGGGGAATCTGCTACTTATACGGCAAGTTATACGGTTGACGCAAATGATATTGCCACTAACTCAGTTAGAAATCAGGTTGTTGTTTCTGCTACTGCATTTAATGGAGTTGTAGTTAATGATACTAGTGACAATGGAGATGATTTAGACGGGAATACAGAAAATGACCCAACAGAGGTAAGATTAGATTATAACCCAATTCTTGAAGTTACCAAAACAGTCTCCTTGTCAACGAATACAAACCCTGAAGTTGGTGATGTAGCAGTTTATACAATTACCGTTGAAAACAAAGGGAATGTAAATTTAAATACACTGTCGTTAAATGACACATTTGTCGGTTTAGCCGGTGCTTCAATATCGCTGGATTCAGGCCCTGTTTTTTTAAGCTCGTCAAACGGATCATCAGAGGGAAATTTACTTGTTGGTGAGGTGGCAACTTATGTTGCATCTTATACAATTTCCCAAGACGCGGTTGATTCGGGTGGATTTAGAAATACAGTAGTTGCATTGGCTAGAAATCCAGGAAGTTCTTCAACAGATATAGATGATGCGAGTGATGATGGAAATGATAATGATGGAAATGAGGCAGATGATCCAACTGATGTTATCATATCTGAAAACCTGTTGATTGAGGCAACAAAAACAGCAACTTTTACAGATAATGATTCCGATGGTGTTGTATCACTTAATGATAGAATTGATTACACTATTTTGGTTCAAAATAAAAGTAATGTTACCCTTGATAATATTTCTGTTTCAGATGATTTGACAAACATATCTGGAACTACATCAATGGTTTTGGACACAGGACCAAGTTTTTCGAGTTCTAATCAAGGTTCATCGTTTGGTGTTTTAAAATCCAATGAAATAGCCACTTTTGTGGGAACTTATAATATTAGGCAGAGCGATGTTGATGCGGGAGGGGTTTCAAATCAAGTTTCTGCTACGGCTTCTTCACCTGCAAACCAAGTGATATTCGATTTGAGTGATGATGATGACGATTTTGATGAAAACACTGAAGATGATAGAACAGAAACACCAATTGTTAGAACCCCAGGTATAGAAATAACAAAAACATCAACAATAACTGATGAGGGTGATGGGCAAACAGGTCTGGGTGATACGATAGCTTTCACCATTACTGTTGAAAACACAGGAAACTTAAATCTTGCATCAGTAACTCTTGAAGATGAGTTAATAACTGTTAATGGGGATGCATTAACGCTTACCACTACTCCTACCTTTGTTACCTCAAGCCTTGGCTCAGATCAAGGGTCGTTAAAAGTGAATGAAACAGCAGAATACACCGCAACTTTTATAATAAATCAAGCATCTATTGATGGTGGTGGTACCTCAAATACGGTTACTGTGACCGCCTCTTCTCTTTTTGGTGTGATTTCAGATGTTAGTGATAACGGTGACGACAATGATGGGAATACTACTGATGATCCTACAGTAGAAATATTTTCGGGTTCTCTAGAACTTGAGGCCACAAAAACAGCTAGCATAAATGATGTTAACTCCGATGGAGAAACAGGAATAGGAGATATTATTAATTACACTATTGTTGCAGAAAATAAAGGAACAGAGTCACTTACTAATTTTTCAATTGTGGATACTCTAACTGATACTAACGGTAATTCATTATCTCTGAATGCTTCACCTACCTCTAGTGATTCCAGCACAATTCCTCCAGGCGCAACCAAAACATATACAGCTGCCTACACAATTACTCAGGCTGCTTTGGATAATGGTGGAGTTAAAAATAGTGCATTAATTCAGGCTAGTAATATTGCTGGGACAATTTATGTAAGTGACATTAGTGATGATGGTGATGATACAGATTCTAATACCGTTTCTGATACAACCGATGTGTTAATTGCTGCAAACTCATCATTAGATCTCACTAAAACATATGTAAATATTGATAATGATAGTGATGGTCTGATTTCAGCTGGGGATCAATTGGTTTACACATTTAGATTAGAAAATAATGGGAATATCACGCAAAATTTCCTCTACATAACCGACGCTATAACAGATTTTGATGGTAATGCGCTATCTCTCGACAGTTATTCATCTTCTAACAGGTTGGCCTTTAATTCTAGCACTAATGGCTCCTCTTTGGGGACTCTTATCTCTGGGGAAATTGCCACTTATACTGCAACTTATACGATTCAAAATGCAGATATCCCCAGCGGAGGGATTTCCAATACTGCTACAGCTACAAGCCTTATTTATGTTGATGGGAGTCCAGTTGTAAAAGAGCAAGATAGAAGTGATGATGGTGACGATACTGATGGGAATACGGAGAATGATCCAACACTTTCATATTTTGGAAGTCTCCCCGAAATTGAGGTTACAAAAACTGCTACTTATACAGGTTCTGAAAATGGTCCGAATGTTGGAGATGTTGCAGTATTTACTATTACAGTTGAAAATAAATCTACCCAAGATGTAATTAAAAATCTAACTTTTGTAGACACTCTAAGCGACACATATGACTCGCCTCTTTCTATGTCTTCAACCGTTACTTTTAATTCTTCCTCAGCAGGTTCTGGTGTTGGAACTTTAACAATTGGGGAAACAGCTACCTATACTTCATCCTACACCATAACTCAAAGTGATATCGACGCTGGAGGTGTAAAAAACAGTATAACATTTGAGGGGACTTCTGCTCGAAACCCTTTGCCCAGCGAAAAAGATGTCAAAGACATAAGTGATAATGGCAATGATTTGGATGGTAATTTAACAGACGATCCAACTATTTTAGTTTTGGGACTAGATTCCGATGGAGATGGAACACCTGATTCCACAGATATTGACGACGATGGTGATGGAATTTTGGATCGAGATGAAAAATGTTTAACCTTCTTACTCGATGGAAACTCTTTTGAAAGTTACACTGGGACATACCCCCCTGGATCACCAGCGAATAGAAACAGTCCATATCCAAATACTACAGTTGCGCCGCCTTTTACTTCGGTAAACGGAGATGGTGAGGTTTGGTCACTTAGTCAAGGTCCACAAGGAACCGTTTTTTCTCCCCAACAGGGCGAATATTTTATTGAACTTTTAACCAATGATGCATCGGCTAATGATGGTTCTTATTGGAACGAAAGGACAATAGGCACAAATCCCAATTATGACCGTATTATGGTTATAGAAAATGTATACCCCAACAGAACATATAACATAGAATACTATAATAAAGAGGGGGGTAGATTTGTGGCAACCCATGCTGGGGGTGGTGCAGCACTTGTTCAAGTTCAGTCAATGCAAACCGATTATGCGGTTAGTTTTCTTTCTACCCCTACTTCAAATTGGACTTCCAATACGGTAAGTTTTACCACTGATAGTCAAACCACTCGAGTAGCAATTTTATTTTCTGCTTATTCTCCGGGGATAAATAGTTCAGTACAATTAGATGCAATTACAATGACGGCTTCAGGCTCTTGCAACAATGACATTGATGGCGATGGAATTGAAAACGGGTTGGATTTAGACTCCGATAATGACGGTATTTATGATGTTGTAGAATCAGGAAATGAAGCATTAGATACAAATTTTGATGGTGTTATAAATGGTTTAGATGAAGGCTTTGTTGATTCAGATTTAAATGGTGCTTCTGATGCAACAGAATCAAACATCTTGATTGACTCTGATTCTGATGGTACAATCGATGCCTTTGAATTAGACTCCGATAATGATGGGTGTAGCGATAGTGAAGAGGCGGGTTATTCCGACCCTGATTCAGATGGGATCCTAGGAGGTAGTCCAGTTACCCAAGACAGCAAAGGAAAAGTAACAAGTGGAACAGATGGTTATACTACACCCCAAGATTTAAATGCTGACTCTACTTTTGATTATAGAGATTCTGGTTATGATGTTGGTTGTTATAACCCTGCCTTAATTGTTGTAAAATCAGCAGTTGTTTCTGACACTAATTCTAATGGGCTTAATGATGTCGGTGATGTTATAAATTATACAGTAGTTGTAACAAATACAGGAGGGTTACCCATCACTTTTACATCAGTTGATGATCAATATACCTACGGTAGTGAAACTAAAAACTTAACACTTGATTGGTCCTCAACCTCAACAGGGACCACAATAACTCCGACAACTAATTTATTTACTTACTCAAATCGTATTGATGATGCTGATTATGAATGGAATGAA
>JABAYY010000025.1 GCA_018608765.1 Flavobacteriaceae bacterium | reverse complement strand
ATTTAGGTAGAAAAACTGCGCATAGAAAGTCAATGTTAGCAAACATGGCGTGTTCTTTAATTGAACACAAGCGTATCAACACAACTGTTGCTAAAGCAAAAGCTTTAAAACAGTTCGTTGAACCTTTAATTACAAAATCTAAAGAAGATACAACTCATAACAGACGTATTGTATTTAGTCGTCTAAGACAAAAAGAAGCAATCACCGAATTATTTGGTGGTGTTGCAACTAAAGTTGGAGACCGTCCAGGAGGTTATACTCGTATTATCAAACTAGGAAATCGTCTTGGTGATAATGCCGATATGGCAATGATTGAATTGGTAGATTTCAATGAAATTTACAATGCAGACAAACAACCTAAGAAAAAGACTACTCGTAGAAGTCGTAGAGGAGGCGCTGCAAAACCTGTAGCTGCCGCTGTTGAAGCGACTGCAACTTCAGAAGAAGAATAAATGTTAATAAGCATTTGAAATTTTAAGGATAAACTTTTTTAGTTTATCCTTTTTTTTATGCAATTTTGTAAAAGTTTACAAGACTTCAAAAATAATGAAATACACAACACGAAAAAAAGCCGTCTTACTTCTTGCAGATGGAACAATTTTTTATGGTAAAGCAATAGGCAAGGAAGGTACTGCGTTTGGAGAAGTTTGCTTTAATACTGGAATGACAGGCTATCAAGAGATTTTTACCGACCCCTCTTATTTTGGACAACTGATGGTTACCACCAATCCTCACATCGGAAACTACGGAGTTAATCAATCAGAAATGGAATCCGATTTCATCAAAATTTCTGGTCTCATTTGTAAGAACTTTAGTTATGACTATTCCCGTGTTGATGCGAGTGGCTCACTTGTTGACTTTTTAGATGCACATGATTTATTTGCAATTTCAGATGTAGATACAAGAGCACTTGTAAGCTATATTCGTGAAAACGGAGCCATGAATGCTGTCATCTCCACAGATGTAGATAACATTGAGAATCTAAAAAAACAACTTGCTGACATTCCACAAATGGAAGGTTTGGAATTAGCGTCCAAAGTGTCGACCAAAGAGCCTTACTATTTTGGAGATGAAAATGCAACCTATAAAATCGCCGCACTTGATATTGGTGTTAAAAAAAATATACTCCGTAATTTTGCTGAGCGTGATGTCTATATAAAAGTATTTCCATTCAATTCCACTTTTGAGGAATTAAGCGCATGGAATCCTGATGGTTATTTCTTATCCAATGGTCCTGGAGATCCAGAACCCTTGGTAGAAGCACAAGCTTTGGCAAAAACTATCATTGAAAAAAATCTACCATTATTCGGAATTTGTTTAGGACACCAAGTCATTGCTTTAGCAAATGGTGTTTCTACCTATAAAATGCATAATGGACACAGAGGAATCAATCACCCTGTAAAAAACATAGTGACAGGTAAAGGGGAGATAACTTCTCAGAATCATGGTTTTGCAGTGAATAGACAAGAAGCCGAAGCACACTCAGATTTAGAAGTAACGCATTTACATTTGAATGACGCTACAGTGGCAGGAATTGCCATGAAGTCAAAAAACTGTTTTTCTGTACAATACCATCCTGAAGCAAGTCCAGGTCCACATGACTCTTCTTATTTATTTGATCAGTTCATTCAAAATTTAAAATAAAAACTTTCAAAAGGCATCAAGTTAATTACTTGATGCCTTTTTTGTTTACTACAACGTTTTAGCTAATAATTCGCATAAATCCACTCGAGAATAATTCTAAAAAAATTCATTTTCGTAAATTTGTAATCTATAAATAACTTAAACACAATACTATGAGTATCATAATTAACATTCATGCACGTCAAATCCTAGACTCAAGGGGTAATCCTACAGTTGAAGTTGACGTAACCACTGAAAACGGATTTATCGGAAGAGCAGCTGTGCCATCTGGTGCATCTACTGGAGAACATGAAGCGGTTGAATTACGCGATGGCGGATCAGCTTATATGGGAAAAGGCGTTTTAAAAGCGGTTGAAAATGTGAATGCAATTATTGCTCAAGAATTATTGGGTGTTTCTGTCTTTGAACAAAACCTTATCGATCAAATTATGATTGATTTAGATGGAACTCCTAATAAATCAAAGTTAGGTGCCAATGCGATTCTTGGAGTATCTTTAGCAGCTTCAAAAGCAGCAGCAGCTGAACTAGGCATGCCATTATATCGCTATGTAGGTGGGGTCAGTGCTAATACATTACCAGTCCCAATGATGAATATCATCAATGGAGGGTCACACAGTGATGCACCGATTGCATTTCAAGAATTTATGGTGATGCCTGTAAAAGCCAAAAATTTCACACATGCCATGCAAATGGGTACAGAAATTTTCCATAACCTTAAAAAAGTATTGCACGACAGAGGTTTAAGTACTGCTGTTGGTGATGAAGGTGGTTTTGCTCCAAACTTAGAAGGAGGAACAGAAGACGCATTAGAAACGATTGCAAAAGCAGTTAAGAATGCAGGCTATACATTAGGGGATGATGTTATGATTGCATTGGATTGTGCAGCTGCAGAATTTTATGTTGATGGTCATTATGACTACACAAAATTTGAAGGTGAAAACGGAAAAATACGCACAAGCCAACAACAAGCAGATTATTTAGCAGAATTAGCAGCTAACTACCCAATTATTTCAATCGAAGATGGGATGGATGAAAATGACTGGGAGGGATGGAAATACCTTACGGATAAAATTGGCGATAAAGTTCAACTTGTTGGCGATGATTTATTTGTAACCAATGTAGAACGCCTTTCAAGAGGAATTGAAAATAATATAGCCAATTCAATTTTGATTAAAGTAAACCAAATTGGAACACTAACTGAAACAATTGCAGCTGTTAATATGGCGCACAATGCAGGCTTTACGTCTGTAATGTCGCACCGTTCTGGTGAAACCGAAGACAATACCATTGCCGATCTTGCAGTGGCTTTAAATACAGGTCAGATCAAAACAGGCTCTGCCTCAAGAAGTGACCGAATGGCTAAATACAACCAACTCCTTCGTATTGAAGAAGAATTAGGTGAAACAGCTTATTTTCCACAAGAAAAAGCATTCAAAATAAAATAACGATATATTTTATTGAGAGATAAAAAAAGACTGCCCGAAAAGGCAGTCTTTTTTTTGCCATTTTTTTAAGGAGTAGCAAGGCAAGAGACTATTAAAACGGAGGATTTATAAAACAGAATGACGGTTATACTTTCTCTCTTGGCCTCTTCAATAAAACATTTTTTTTTCGTAAATTCGCTACTCGTAATACAAGCATAAATAATAAATCCCAACAAATGTCAAACAAAGCAATTTTAGAAGTCAACGGTCAAAAACACGAATTCCCAACATTTACGGGATCTGAAAATGAAGTAGCTATTGATATTAGTTCTTTGAGATCTGTAACAAGTGGAGTTACCACTATAGACCCTGGTTTCAAAAACACAGGTTCCTGTGTGAGTGAGATTACATTTTTAGATGGAGAAAAAGGAATTCTTAGATATAGGGGCTATTCAATTGAAGAATTGGCTGAAAAAGCGGACTTCTTAGAAGTTGCTTATTTGCTAATTTTTGGAGAATTGCCTTCAAAAGAAGCTTTAGATAAATTTCATGCTGATATTAAATCTGAATCCATTGTAGATGATGATATCCGAAAAATAATAGATGCATTTCCTAAATCGGCTCACCCAATGGGAGTATTGTCGTCACTAACCAGTGCGCTAACAGCGTTTAATCCATCTTCAGTGAATGTAGATTCTCAAGAAGATATGTATAATTCTGTAGTCCGTATATTAGGGAAGTTCCCTGTTTTAGTGGCTTGGGCGATGCGTAAAAAACAAGGGCTGCCATTAGACTATGGAGACAATTCTTTAGGGTATGTAGAAAATGTCTTAAAAATGATGTTTAAGCAACCCAATGAAGAATATGTTCAAAATGAAGTATTGGTCAATGCTTTAAATAAACTACTCATCCTTCATGCTGATCATGAACAAAACTGTTCGACTTCTACGGTTCGAATCGTTGGATCTTCGCATGCAGGTTTATTCGCCTCTATCTCGGCTGGAATTTCGGCGCTTTGGGGTCCTCTTCATGGAGGTGCAAACCAAGCAGTCTTAGAAATGTTGGAAGCTATTAAAGAAGATGGTGGAGATACTAAAAAATACATGTCAAAAGCCAAAGATAAAAGTGACCCTTTTAGATTGATGGGTTTTGGACATAGAGTCTATAAAAATTTCGATCCGCGTGCAAAAATCATTAAAGTAACTGCGGATGAAGTCTTAAACGATTTAGGAGTTGAAGATCCTATTTTAGACATCGCCAAAGGTCTTGAACAAGAAGCATTAACAGATGCTTATTTTATTGACAGAAAACTATATCCAAATGTCGATTTTTACTCAGGAATTATTTATCGTGCAATGGGAATCCCTGTAGAAATGTTTACAGTAATGTTTGCCTTAGGTCGTCTTCCGGGTTGGATTGGACAATGGAGGGAAATGCGTTTACGTAAAGAACCTATTGGCCGACCACGTCAGATTTATACTGGGAGTACCTCTCGTTCGTTTAAATCTGTAGCCAAATAAACCCTTATCAAAGGATTATAAAAATGCTGAAGCTTCACGTAAATAATGAGTATGCACGTTTAAAAGCGGTCCTTTTTGGAACGGCACAGAGCAATGGTTCTATGCCATCTGCAGAAAACTGTTATGATCCCAGTAGTTTGTCTCACGTGTTATCAGGTTCCTATCCGACCGAAGCTGATATGCAACGCGAAATGTCGTCTGTGTTGGCTGTATTTCAAAAATATGAAGTCGAAGTTTTTCGACCAACCACTATTGAAAATTGCAATCAAATATTTGCACGTGATATTGCCTTTGTGATTGATAACAAGTTTATTAAATCCAATATACTTCCTGATCGTGCAGAAGAGTACCGTGCGTTGGAAACGCTTCTAGAGAAAATCGATCCAGAAGATCTCATAGAACTTCCAGAAGACTGTCATGTCGAAGGTGGTGATGTTATTTTATGTAATGATTATATTTTTATTGGGGTGTACTCAGGAAATGATTATTCAAATTATATTACAGCCCGAACAAACCTTAAAGCAGCAGAAGCACTTCAAAAATTATTTCCATCGAAAACGGTTAAAACGTTTGAACTTCGTAAATCAAATTCAAACCCACTTGAAAATGCATTGCATTTAGACTGTTGTTTTCAACCCTTAGGAAACGGAAAAGCCTTGATACACGATCAAGGGTTTTTAGATAAATCAGATTTCGAATGGTTGCTTGATTTTTTTGGAAAAGACAATGTTTTTATAGCAACTCAAGAAGAAATGTCTCAAATGAATTGCAATGTGTTTTCTATATCAGAAGACATAGTAATCTCCGAACAAAATTTCATACGCTTAAATACCTGGCTTGTAGCTCAGGGATTTACAGTAGAAGAAGTTCCTTATGCCGAAATATCAAAACAAGGAGGTTTACTTCGTTGTTCAACCCTTCCTTTAAACAGAAACTAACATGTCACAAATTACCAATACAGTTCTAATGATTCGCCCTGTCCAATTTCGTATGAACGAACAAACAGCTGTGAATAATTTTTACCAAAAAACTTCAGAAAATACCCTTCCTGACACAGTGAATGCAAAAGCCACTAAAGAATTTGATACCATGGTTATCAAACTAAAAAAGGCAGGTATTCATGTGATTGTGGTAGAAGACACTAAAGACTTTGATACGCCAGACTCAATTTTCCCTAATAACTGGATTTCATTTCATGGAAATGGTACGATTGGGTTGTATCCTATGTTTGCCGAAAACAGACGTCTGGAACGTAAGGATTCGGTCTTAGAAGCTGTAGAAGCTGAAGGTTTCAAAATTGAAACAGTTGTAGATTATACAGAAGCAGAAGCCGATGGTTTTTATTTAGAAGGAACAGGTAGTATTTTATTAGATCGTGAAAATCAAAAAGCGTATTGTGCACTTTCTGCAAGAGCTGATGAAGAATTATTTATCGAGTTTTGTGAAGATTTTGAATTTACTCCAGTGGTCTTTTTAGCTTATCAAACAGTCAATGACAAGCGTGAACTCATCTACCATACAAACGTAATGATGTGTTTAGGTACTACGTTTGCAGTGGTTTGTTTGGCAAGTATTGACGACAAAAAAGAACGAAAAAATCTCCTTAAACATCTTCATGAAGATGGGAAAAAAGTTATCGAAATATCAGAAGATCAAGTGAATAACTTTGCAGGAAATATGCTACAACTTAAAGGAACAGATGATCATAGCTATTTGGTAATGAGTCAGTCAGCTTTTGATTCGTTACGACCCGCTCAAGTACAGTTGTTAGAAGCACATGCGACAATCATATCAAGTTCATTAGATACGATCGAAACATGTGGTGGTGGGAGTGCGCGCTGTATGATGGCTGAAGTGTTTTTACCTAAAACAGCTTCAAATTAGGATTAAAAAAAATGTATCTTTGTAGCTGAAAATCAGATATGCAATGACACTTCAGGAATCTTTATCACAACATATAAAACAAGCGTTTGTTACGCTTTATAACACCCCTTTAGAAACGGTTGAATTTCAGGCAACTCGCAAAGATTTTGAAGGCGATATTACGGTTGTGACCTTTTCAATGCTACGAACCATCAAAATGAATCCAGCTCAATTGGGTGAAGATTTAGGGGCTTACTTGTCCGAATATGTTGATGAAGTCGTTAGTTATAATGTGGTCAAAGGCTTTTTGAATTTAGTTCTTTCTGACGCTTATTTTATGACGTTCTTTCAAACGGTATGTGCAAATCCTAGCTATGGTTTTGTAAAACCCTCAATGGATCAAGCGATGATGGTGGAGTATTCATCTCCAAACACAAATAAACCTCTCCATTTAGGGCACGTTAGAAACAACCTTTTAGGCTACAGTGTGGCTGAGATTTTGAAAGCGTCAGGTAAAAAGGTTTACAAAACTCAAATTATCAATGATCGCGGTATTCACATTTGTAAAAGCATGGTGGCTTGGCAGCGTTATGGTAATAATGAAACTCCAGAGTCTACAGGGCTTAAAGGTGATAAGCTGGTTGGAAATTACTATGTAAAATTTGATCAAGTTTATAAAGAAGAAATAAGAGACTTAGAGGCCAAAGGTCTATCAGTTGACGAGGCGAAAGCACAAGCCCCTATCTTGTTAGAAGCACAGGAAATGCTGTTAAAGTGGGAAGCTGGTGATACTGCTGTAGTTTCACTTTGGGAACAAATGAATGCATGGGTGTATGCTGGATTTGAGGTCACCTACAATGCATTAGGGGTCAATTTTGATAGCTATTACTATGAGAGTCAAACCTATTTACTGGGAAAATCATTTATTCAAGAAGGACTTCAAAGTGGGGTTTTTATTCAAAAAGAAGACGGCTCAGTTTGGTGTGATTTAACTCCAGATGGATTGGATGAAAAAATTGTTTTAAGAGCGGATGGAACAGCCGTTTATATGACCCAAGATATTGGTACAGCAATCCAACGCTTGAAAGATTTTCCAGACGTTGGAGGAATGGTTTATACCGTTGGAAATGAGCAAGATTATCATTTTAAAGTCCTGTTTCTAATCTTAAAAAAACTAGGTTTTGATTGGGCTAAAAATCTGACACATTTAAGCTATGGTATGGTTGATTTACCTAGTGGAAAGATGAAAAGTCGCGAAGGAACTGTGGTGGATGCAGATGATTTAATTGTTGAAATGGCATCTACCGCAAAAGATATTTCGCAAGAATTAGGAAAACTAGAAGGCTATTCAGAAAGTGAAAAAGCGGAAACTTATTCAACAATTGGCTTGGGCGCACTGAAATATTTTATTCTGAAAGTTGATCCAAAAAAACGAATTTTATTTGACCCACAAGCCTCTGTAGATTTTCAGGGAAACACTGGGCCATTTATACAATATACCTACGCACGAATTCAAGCTATCTTAAGAAAGTCTCCCCTAGAAACAAAGGGAGATATTTCTTTAGAATATGCGTTGCATGACAAAGAAAAATCGCTTCTAAAACAACTACAATTATTCCCAGAAGTGATCCAACAAGCAGCTGCTAATTACAGTCCTGCCTTGGTGGCTAATTATGCTTATGACCTGGTTAAGGAATTTAATTCTTTTTATCAAAATGTTTCTATTTTAGGTGCTGATAACACTTCCGAAATTAGATTTAGAGTACAGCTTTCACAAGCTGTCGCTACGACCATCAAAAATGCGTTTAGTCTCTTAGGAATTCAGGTGCCTGAGCGTATGTAATTTAAAGTTTTATGGTAGATGCTTTACAAGATTTTATTCCAAGCGCTGCTTTTGACCAGGTAACACAATTGTTGTTACACGATAATTTAGTGGTTAAAATTAAGAAAGAACGTAAAACACGTCATGGGGATTATCGACGTTTGCCAAATGGAAAACATCAAATCACAATCAACTCTAATTTAAATGCCTATCGTTTTTTAATTACTTTAATCCATGAGGTTGCACACTTTGAAACGTATAAAGCCTATGGAAAAATGATCAAGCCACACGGACTTGAATGGAAATTGGTTTTTCAGCATTTAATGCTGCCCTTTATACGTCCCGAAGTATTCCCAAATGATGTATTGCCTTTATTGGCAAACCATTTCAAAAACCCAAAAGCAAGTAGCGACTCAGACCCTGTTTTAGCTCTGAAGCTCAAGCAATACGATGCTCCTAACGGAAAAACATTTATCTTTGAAGTGCCTGAGGGATCTACGTTTCAATTGTATAATGGAAAAATGTTCCGTAAAGGCCCCAAAAGACGAACGCGATTTGAATGTACAGAATTGTCTTCAGGCCGATTGTATGTCTTTAACCCCAATGCTGAAGTTGAACTTATAAATGAATAAATGAAGATGAACAAAAACTATTATGCAATTATTATGGCCGGAGGGGTTGGTTCTCGATTTTGGCCAGTCAGTAAAGAGTCCTTTCCAAAGCAATTTCACGATATGCTTGGAACGGGTCAAACGCTTTTACAGAAAACCACATCTCGTTTAGAAGGCTTGATTCCAAAAGAAAATATATTCATTTTAACCAATGAGCGTTACTGCGATTTGGTGCTTGAGCAATTGCCTCAAATTAATAAAAATCAAATTATTTCTGAGCCTGCTATGCGAAATACGGCACCTTGTATTTTAATGGCATCTTTAAAAATTCACAAACAAAACCCAGAGGCTGTTATGGTTGTAGCACCAAGTGATCACTGGATTGAGGATGAATCGGCTTTTATTTCCAATCTTCAAAGTGCGTTTGATTTTTCAGAAAAATCAGATGTATTGATGACCTTAGGAATCCAACCAACATTTGCAAATACCGGATATGGTTATATTGAATTTAACAAAGAAAGTCAGAATTCTGAAAAGAAAGTCCTCCAATTTCGAGAAAAACCAGATTATGAAACTGCCAAAGGCTTTTTGGAACAAGGAAATTTTCTTTGGAATGGTGGTATTTTTATTTGGTCTACGGCTAGTGTACTGAAAGCTTTTGAAACGCATCAACCAAAATTATATACGCTTTTTGCAAATGGATTAAACGATTATAATTCTGAAACGGAAACCGCTTTTGTATTAGAGAATTATAAAAATGCAGAAAATATTTCTGTGGATTATGCGATTATGGAACCCAGTGAAAATGTCTATGTGATTCCTGCTACTTTTGACTGGAATGATTTAGGGACATGGGGGAGTTTGTATGATAAAATTTCAGATAATTCAACAGATAATGCTGTGGTTAATGCTCGTTTATTAGCAGAAAATGCTACTGGAAATATGATTAAAACTGACACAGACAAAATAGTAGTAATTGACAGTTTAGATGATTTTATAGTTGTGGAAGAAAAAGAAATTTTACTTATCTTTCCAAAGAGTAAAGAACAAGATATTAAGCAATTACGCGAACGCGTGAGGCAAAAATTTGGAGATCAACACATTTAAGTATGGACAACAATCTAAATCAAGAGTTAGAAGAAGCGAAAACTCAACAATCAAAAAACGCGGTTAAAGAAGATGCAAAAGGACTTTGGGCATCGTTAAAGATATTCATTGTAGAACTCTTAGATTTTAGACATGATACGGATAGAGATGCGACTGTAGCAGCTATTAAGGCTGATATTCCGTTTAAAGGAGCAACTGCATGGATTTTAATTTGTTCTATTTTTGTAGCATCTATTGGTTTGAATGCAAATTCGACCGCAGTGGTGATCGGAGCGATGTTAATTTCGCCACTTATGGGTCCGATACTTGGAATTGGACTGTCAATTGCAATTAATGATATTGATACTCTACGAAAGTCTTTAGTCAATTTAGCAACCATGCTTGTATTGAGTTTACTGACCGCCTTTTTGTTCTTTTACCTTTTCCCGCTAAGTCAAGATAATTCGGAATTACTAGGACGTGTAAAGCCTGACATTAGAGATGTGCTTATTGCGTTTTTTGGGGGGCTTGCACTCATCATTGCCAGAACCAAAAAAGGAACAGTTGCTAGTGTAATTTTTGGCGTGGCAATTGCTACCGCATTAATGCCTCCACTTTGTACAGCAGGTTACGGCTTGTCTCAAGGGAATTTCGATTACTTTTTTGGAGCCATGTATTTATTTACAATTAACACTATTTTTATTGCCTTGGCCACCTTTATTGTTTTAAAGATTCTACGCTTTCCAATGTTGAAGTATGCCAATTCTCAACGTCGAAAAAATATTGCCCGTATTGTGACCATATTAGCTGTGACCGCGATGCTTCCAGCTGGTTGGACTTTTTATGATGTTTTACAAGAAACACGTTACGAATTAGATTATAGGTCATATTTAGAGTCCGAAATCAATCAAAACGATAATCTTTGGCTTCAACGCGAAAAAATAGATACAGATACTAGAAAAATAACTCTGAATTTTAATGGTGAAATAACAGAGGCAACCAAATCAGATTTAATTAATGAGTTAAAAGGGTATGAGTATCTTCAAGATTTCAGCCTAGTTATTAACGGAAATAAAAATAGAAGTGCAGATAAGATTTTAGAGCTCTATGATATTGCGATCAATAAAATAGAAAAACGAGATAGTATTATTGCAGCACGTGAATTTGATATTGACAGTCTTAAATTAGCGCTCAGTTCTCACAAAAATGAAATGGATACTGATCTATTTTTAAATCTTTCGAAAGACGCTAAAATTCAGTTTTCTGACTTAGAATCTTTTGGTTATGCAAAAATGTTGGCGTCTTCAAATTTTAGATATGCCGATACGATTACGCTGGTCAAAACACAATGGAATTCGAACTTGTCAGACAGTCTTGTGGTGCTTAGAAAACAAGATTTAAAAACTTGGATTGAGCAAGAACTCAATATAGAAAATGTAGAAATAATAAGTAATTAAGGTCTAGTGATCTTCTAAGTACATTTTTCGTACCTTTTTGAATAAGTTAGAAGAATACACAAAATCCGTTACAACTTCGTTGTCAGTCTTAAAGATAGTATCCTTACTGCCTTCCCAAGCGTTGAGTCCATCTTTTAGAAATAGAATATTTTGACCAATTTCCATCACAGAATTCATGTCATGAGTATTAATGACCGTTACAATATTATTTTCGTGGGTAATCTCTTGAATCAAATTATCTATAACGATAGCTGTTTTAGGGTCTAACCCAGAGTTGGGCTCGTCACAAAATAAATATTTAGGATTATTTACAACTGCTCTTGCAATTGCCACTCGTTTTTGCATTCCTCCAGAAGCCTCACTGGGCATTTTATTGTGTGCGTCTTCTAGGTTTACACGTTTCAAGGCAGAGTTCACACGATCCTCCATTTCACTTCTCGATTGTTTTGTGAACATTCTAAGAGGAAACATTACATTTTCAGCGATTGTTAAGGAGTCAAACAGTGCTCCTCCTTGAAAGACCATGCCTATTTGAGAACGAAGTGTTCTTTTTTCGTTGTCTGAAAGGCTTAAAAATATTTTTTCATCATATGCAATACTGCCCTCTTCGTAGTCAAAAAGTCCAAGTAAACACTTTAACAAAACTGTTTTTCCAGAACCACTTTGTCCGATGATCAGGTTGGTTTTTCCGGATTCAAAGATCGTAGAGATTCCTTTTAAGACTTTAGTGCCATCAAATGATTTATGTAGATTTTTGACTTCAATCATTAGCTTAGTAACATTTGGGTTAAAATATAATTTAAGAGGATGATGGATACGCTCGTCCAAACAAAAGCCGTGGTACTTGCTTTACCAACTTCTAATGCACCACCTTTCATGTAATAGCCATGAAAAGAAGGGATGGTAGCGAGTAAAAATGCAAATACAAATGTTTTGATAAAAGCATAAGCCATGTGAAAAGGAATGAAGTCCATTTGCACCCCAGTTACATAATCTTCAAAACTTGAAAACCCGCCATAGACACAAGCAGCCATTCCACCTACAATCCCTAAAAACATAGCAATCGAAATCACAAAAGGGTATAGGAAAAGAGCAATAACTTTTGGAAAAACCAAGTAGTTAACGGAGTTAATCCCCATTACTTCCAAGGCGTCAATTTGCTCGGTAACGCGCATCGTTCCAATACTCGATGTGATAAAAGACCCCATTTTCCCCGCCATAATAACAGAAATAAAAGTGGGTGCAAATTCTAAAATAACAGATTGTCTTGTCGCGAAACCAACAAGATATTTTGGAATCAATGGATTGTTAATGTTGAGAGCTGTTTGTATGGTAACAACTCCGCCTACAAAAAAGGATATGAACGCAACAATGCCAATTGAGCCGACAATTAAATCTTCGACATCCTTTAGAATCAATTGTTTCATAACAGACCATTTCGTCGGTTTGCGAAACATTTCGCCAATCATTAAAAAATAAGACCCAATATTGTGGAGGTAGTTCATGAAATTATAATTGTCGCTAAAGTAAAAAAATCTAACCATTAATTTATCTTAATTAAAATGGAATCATTAAAAAAATGTATTTTTGATGCTCAACAAATCTTATTATGATGTTTTCAAAAGTTAGTTGCCTCTTTTTGTTTTTAGTTGTTTTTTCCTGTAAAAATAATCCTGATCATAAAGCGTCTAGTAATTCAAGTCAAATATCCTCGCATCCAAAATTGGTAGTGGGTGTTGTAGTTGACCAAATGCGTTTTGATTATTTGAATCGTTTCAAAAACAAATATTCCTCTAACGGCTTTTTAAAGCTGATAGATCAAGGTTATAGCTGTAACAACCATCATTTTAACTTCATCCCAACCTATACGGGCCCAGGCCATGCCTCTATTTTTACGGGCACCACTCCAAGTGTGCATGGAATTATTGGAAATAGTTGGTACGATAAAGAGACAAACTCAACCGTTTATTGTGCAACGGATAAAGCGTTTACGCCTGTTGGTGCAGCTGCAAAATATGGACAAGTATCTCCCAAAAACATGAAAGTAACGACACTTGCGGATCAAAACAGGTTGTTCACACAAATGAAAGGCAAAACAATAGGGGTTTCTATCAAAGACCGTGGTGCTGTGTTTCCTTCAGGACATACGGCAAATGGAGCGTATTGGTTTGAAGGCCTAAATGAGGGTAAATGGATGAC
>JABAYY010000030.1:14063-64691 GCA_018608765.1 Flavobacteriaceae bacterium | reverse complement strand
CATTACAAACAGGATCAAAACGTCTAACGAAAGCGATCAAAATGGTTAAGTCACCAAAATCTGGAGCTTACATTTTTGTAGAATCTATCATGGCACCTGAAAAAGTAAATGAGTTCTTAAGTAAGAAATAAAAAAATATTTCTACAGTATCCTATTTAAAGCTGCTTTATCATAAAGCGGCTTTTATTTTTTAGTTTTCTTACATTTAATGCTATTTTTGTAAATAGATAAATAGTTAACTTATGAGTTTTTTCAAAAACATATTTTCTTCCGATAAAAAAGCCACGCTTGATAAGGGTTTAGAGAAATCTAAAACCACCTTTTTTGACAAGTTAAGTAAAGTCGTTGTTGGGAAATCTAAAGTTGATGCAAATGTATTAGATGACCTAGAGGAAGTCCTTGTCACTAGTGATGTTGGAGTGAATACCACCTTAAAAATTATTGAAAGAATTGAAGCTCGAGTTTCCAAAGACAAATATGTTGGTACGGATGCTTTAAACCTTATTTTAAGAGAAGAAATAGCAGGATTATTATCAGAAACAAATTCTGGGGAAGAAACCGAATTTTCTGTTCCACAAACTCAGAAACCATACGTTATTATGGTGGTAGGAGTAAACGGTGCCGGTAAAACAACCACCATTGGCAAACTTGCCTATCAACTAAAAAAACAAGGCTTAAATGTTGTCTTAGGGGCAGCTGATACTTTTAGAGCTGCTGCCATTGATCAGTTACAAGTTTGGGCCGATCGAGTGGGTATTCCAATCATCAAACAATCTATGGGGAGTGATCCTGCATCAGTAGCGTTTGACACCTTACAAAGTGCCGTGACTTCCAAAGCAGATGTTGTTATTATTGACACAGCAGGTCGCTTGCATAATAAAGTTAATTTGATGAACGAATTAACCAAAGTCAAACGAGTCATGCAAAAAGTAGTGGACCACTCACCACATGAGGTCTTGTTGGTGCTTGACGGCTCTACAGGACAAAATGCATTTGAACAAGCCAAACAGTTTACCGCTGCTACGGAGGTAACTGCCCTAGCGATTACCAAATTAGATGGAACCGCTAAAGGGGGGGTTGTTATTGGGATTAGTGACGAATTTCAAATCCCTGTTAGGTATATTGGCGTTGGTGAAGGTTTAGAAGACCTTCAAGTTTTTAATAAATTCGAATTTGTAGATTCTTTTTTCAAATAAATCACAGTACTTAATATCGCTTCATGAGAACCAAAACACTTAAAAAAAATAAAATTAATGTCATCACTTTAGGATGTAGTAAAAACGTCTATGATAGTGAAGTGTTAATGGGGCAACTCAAAGCCAGTGGAAAAGAAGTTGTCCATGAAGAAGAAGGTAATATTGTGGTGATTAATACTTGTGGTTTCATTAACAATGCAAAAGAAGAGAGCGTCAATACCATCTTAGACTACATGCAGAAAAAAGAAGATGGAGATGTAGATAAAGTTTTTGTGACGGGATGTTTAAGTGAGCGTTATAAACCAGATTTACAAAAAGAAATTCCCAATGTCGATCAGTATTTTGGAACCACTGAATTGCCGCAATTATTAAAAGCATTAGGAGCTGATTATAAACATGAATTGATTGGTGAGCGTTTGACAACCACTCCAAAGAATTACGCGTATCTAAAAATTGCAGAAGGTTGTGACCGTCCTTGCAGTTTTTGTGCCATTCCATTGATGCGAGGAAAACACAAATCAACTCCCATTGAAAACTTAGTAATAGAAGCTGAAAAATTAGCAGCTGCAGGAGTTAAGGAATTGGTTTTGATAGCTCAAGATTTGACCTATTACGGATTAGATTTATATAAAAAACGAAATCTTGCAGAGCTTTTAGAAGCGTTAGTAAAAGTTGAAGGGATCGAATGGATTCGTTTGCATTATGCCTTTCCTACAGGATTTCCAATGGATGTTTTGGATGTGATGAAACGCGAACCAAAAATTTGTAATTACCTCGATATTCCATTACAGCATATTTCAGATAAAATCCTGAAAAGTATGCGCCGTGGAACTACCCAGGAAAAAACAACTAAGCTTCTTAAAGAGTTTAGAGCAGCTGTTCCTGAAATGACCATTAGAACGACTTTGATTGTTGGGTATCCAGGTGAAACAGAAGAAGATTATCAAACCCTCAAAGCATGGGTAGAAGCCATGCGTTTTGAACGCTTGGGCTGTTTTACGTATTCACACGAAGAAAATACACACGCTTTTAATTTAGAAGATGATGTTCCAGAAGAAGTTAAACTAGCACGAGCTAATGAAATCATGGAAATTCAATCTCAAATATCATGGGAGTTGAATCAAGCTAAAATTGGTGAAATCTTTAAAGTTGTGATTGATCGTAAAGAAGGGGAACACTTTGTAGGACGAACGGAATTTGATTCTCCAGATGTAGATAATGAAGTGCTTATAGACGCCTCTAAAACCTATCTTAAAACAGGGGAATTTACAACGGTTAAAGTTACAGAAGCTGCTGATTTTGACCTGTATGCAGAAGTGGTTTAACAGGCTTCTAAATACAAAAGAAATAAAGTATCTTTACGTCTATTAAGAAACTGCTATGCCAACAGACTGTATTTCTTTTCGAGACACTGCCTTTGTATCCAAGTTGATCTGCGACTATGTAGAAAACCGACCGGAACTGCAAGCGCTTTATCATCGGTTTCCAACTTTAGAAAATTTTAAAGACCAGTTAGATGCAAAGCAGTCAGAATTTAGCTCTGAAAAAAGAACTGTTTTAGTTTCGACTTTAAATAATCAATACGTACAGCTTTCACCATCCTATCTGACCACCAACGCGATTCAGTCTTTAGCAGATAAAGACACCTTTACTGTCACCACTGGGCATCAATTGAATCTGTTGGGTGGACCGTTGTATTTTTTGTATAAAATTATTACGACCATTAATCTAGCCAAAGAATTAAAACAGAAATACCCTAATAACAAGTTTGTTCCTGTTTTTTGGATGGCTACTGAAGATCATGATTTCGAGGAAATTAATCACTTCAATTTTCAGAACAAACGATTTCAATGGACGCATCAAAGTTCTGGAGCAGTAGGAGATTTATCCACTTCAGATCTTGTGGAGTTTGTCAAAGTGTTTTCCAATATTTTGGGCAATTCAGCGCATGCAATACAACTAAAAAAACTCGTTAAGAATGCCTATGCAAGCCATGCAAATTTAGCTTCGGCCACACGTTACTTAGTACACACACTTTTTGGGTCTGAGGGTTTGGTTATTATTGATGGAAATGACTCGGCTTTAAAACGGTTATTTATTCCACAAATAACTTCTGAACTTACAAATCAATACGCATTTGCAACTGTTTCTGAGACTAACAAAGAACTATTAAAAATAGACTCAACGTATAAAGTTCAGGTTAATCCCCGAGAACTAAATTTATTTTATCTCAAAGAAAACCTACGCGAGCGCATCATAAAAAAGGAAGGTGCTTATTCAGTTATAAATACCGATATAACTTGGGATTTAGCGGGTATTTTGGAGGAAGTAAATTCACATCCTGAGTACTTTTCGCCTAATGTCATCATGCGTCCCTTGTACCAAGAAACAATATTACCAAACCTTTGTTATATTGGTGGGGGAGGCGAATTAGCATATTGGCTCCAACTAAAATCTTATTTTGAAGCAGAATATATTCAATTTCCGATTTTGTTGCATCGTAATTCAGTCCTTTTAATCAGCCAAAAACAACATCAAAAATTAAATAAACTTAAGGTTACTGTTTCCGATTTATTTAAAAACAAACAAGAACTGATTCAATTTCAAATCAAAAAAATAGCATCATTACCTATTGATTTTTCGTCTCAAAAGGAACAATTAAAGCAGCAATTCAAACAGTTATACGCAATAGCTAATCAAACTGATAAATCCTTTAACGGTGCTGTTTCTGCACAAGAAAAAAAACAAATCAAAGGGTTGGAAGCGTTGGAAAAACGTCTTTTAAAAGCTGAGAAAAAAGTACATAAAGACTATATTGAACGGCTTGAGTCCATCCATTTAGAGCTGTTTCCAAGTGGAGGTTTGCAAGAACGGTTCACCAACTTTTCAGAATTCTACATAGAACATGGAGATGCGTTCATAGAATCTTTAAAATCAGAGCTTATACCTTTAAATCAAAAATTTCATGTTTTGACCCTTTAAAAGTTTGAAAATTTAGGGCTCAATTTATTTATAAATATTACTTTTGACCATGCAACACGATAAGGTATTAATTCTCGACTTTGGATCTCAATATACACAACTTATAGCTCGCCGAGTCAGGGAGTTAAATATATATTGTGAAATTCACCCTTTCAATAAAATCCCAACAAATTTAGACGAATTTAAAGCCGTAGTGCTTTCGGGAAGTCCACAATCTGTGAGAGGCGATGCAGCCTTACATCCGGATTTATCAGCCATACGTGGCCTTAAACCTATGTTAGCGGTCTGTTACGGTGCCCAATATTTAGCTCATTTTTCTGGTGGTCTTGTAGCGCCTTCAAATACAAGAGAATACGGCCGTGCCAATTTATCTTTTGTCAAAGAAAATGAAGCCTTTTTAGAAGGTATCAGTTCTGGAAGTCAAGTTTGGATGAGCCATAGTGATACAATCAAAGAATTACCTACCAATGGGGTGTTGTTAGCAAGTACTCATGATGTGGTAAATGCAGCCTATAAAATTGAAGGCGAACCTACGTTTGCCATCCAGTTCCATCCTGAAGTATATCACTCAACAGATGGTAAAACACTCTTACAGAACTTTTTAGTTCATATTGCTGGTCTTCAACAAGATTGGACGCCAGATTCATTTGTAGATGAAACCGTTTCGGATTTAAAATCTAAAATTCAAGACGATAAAGTTGTCCTTGGATTGTCTGGCGGGGTTGATTCCACGGTAGCAGCTATTTTATTACACAAAGCGATTGGTAAAAATCTTTACTGCATTTTTGTAAACAACGGTCTGCTACGAAAAGATGAATTTTCAAGTGTTCTCACTCAGTATGAAGGCATGGGGCTTAATGTTAAAGGAGTTGATGCTTCGGCACGCTTTTTGGATGCTCTTGCAGGACTCGAAGATCCAGAACTGAAACGTAAAGCAATTGGACGTGTGTTTATTGAAGTCTTTGATGACGAGGCAAACATGATACAGGACGTCAAATGGCTAGCGCAAGGAACTATATATCCAGATGTGATCGAAAGTGTGTCTGCCACTGGTGGTCCTAGTGCCACCATAAAAAGTCACCATAATGTTGGGGGATTACCTGATTATATGAAGCTCGACATTGTAGAGCCGTTAAGGGCTTTGTTTAAAGATGAAGTCAGACGTGTAGGAGCTTCAATGGGTATTGATCCTAAATTATTAGGACGTCACCCATTTCCTGGTCCTGGATTGGCCATTAGAATTTTAGGAGATATAACTGCTGAAAAAGTTCGTATCTTACAAGAAGTTGATGCCATTTTTATTAATGGTTTAAGAGAATGGGATTTATATGATAAAGTATGGCAAGCTGGAGCAATGCTCCTCCCTGTGAATAGTGTTGGAGTGATGGGAGATGAGCGTACATATGAAAAATGTGTTGCTTTGAGAGCTGTCGAAAGTACAGATGGAATGACTGCAGATTGGGTGAATTTACCTTATGAATTCCTACAGAAAACTTCAAATGATATTATTAATAAAGTCAAAGGAGTGAATAGAGTGGTATATGATATTAGTTCTAAACCTCCTGCAACCATAGAGTGGGAGTAACCAATAAAAATAAACATGAAAAAGTTTTTAATCGTTTTAGGAATCCTTGCTTTTAGTTATGTTGGTTATGCCCAAAACTTAAAAACGCACAGTGTACAAGTTGGAGAATCTATTGAGAGTATTGCAAAACTTTATAAGATTACACCAGCGGATATTTATGCTTTAAATCCAGATGCAAAATCGAATTTTTTAGTCAATACGATTTTGATTATTCCAGAGTCTTTTGTTCCTAAATCAACTTCTACAAAAGTTGTGAAAGAGTTGGTTTCTTATAAGGTATATAAAGTAAGACGTAAAGAAACCTTGTTTGGTATTTCTCAAAAGTTTGAGGTAACCGTAGAGGAGATAAAAGCTCATAATAAAGAGTTGTACTCTAAGAGTTTAAGAAGAGGAGATAAAATTTATATTCCTCAATTTAAAATGATTTCAAATCAAATTTCTACTCAGATACTTCAAAAATATACCGTTTTACCAAAGGAAGGTAAATGGCGTATTGCTTACAAATTCGGAATTTCAGTTCCAGATTTGGAAGCACTCAATCCAACGATGGGACTTTATCTTAAAGAGGGGCAACAGTTGAATGTTCCTAATATTTCGGAGACAGATAAAAAAGTAGTTGAAGAGGGCGCATTTAACTATTATACTGTTAAAGCTAAAGAAGGTTTTTTTAGACTTGAAAAAAAGTTAGGATTGACAAAAGAACAATTGGAAACGCTAAACCCCGAATTGATTGAACAAGGATTAAAATTAGGAATGGTGTTAAAAACTCCTAAGCTTAGTATTCAGAACATTGCTACAGAGTTGTTCCCTGTTGTTAGTTTGTCGGATAGTTTAGTTGATTTTTCCCCTAAAAAAATAGCACTTTTATTACCATTCAAAACAAAAAGTATTGATTTTGAGTCTGTCACCCTAGCGAAGAGCCAACTTAAAAGAGATGGGTTTATTAATATTTCTACTGACTTCTACGCGGGTGTAATTATGGCAATTGATTCTGCAAAGCGTCTTGGAATTTCTACAAAACTAGAGGTGTTTGATACCAACGCTGAAACGCTTGATTTGAAAACAGTATTACTACAAACAAATTTTTCGAATTTTGATGCTGTGTTAGGACCTATTACTACTCAAAATCTAGAGTTGGCCGCCAAGTATACTGAAAAGGATAGTGTTCCTGTAATCTCACCTTTTGTGAAAACTAAAAATATTTATCACAATCTATTTCAAACCATTCCAGATGAAAAATGGATGCGAACTAAGATGGTAAACTACGTGAAATCCGATACCATACCACATCAAACATTGATTATATATGATGCAAAGAATTTAGCAACTGCGAATTATTTAAAAGCAGAATTTCCAGAGGCTTCATTATTAACTTCCAAAAAGGATAAAGAAGGTTTAGAACAATTTTTTTTAATGTTAGAAGATGTTCAGGCTGCTCTTTCATCCGGACGTACACTTGTTTTTCTTGAATCTAATAACGAAGGGTTTGTGTCTAATATTACAAGTATGCTCAATGCAATGAATGGAGTAACGACTCTAAAGGATGCAGACGATAATGAAACAGAGATTGAACGCGAATTATTTTTGATGACAACCTCAAAAAATAGAGCTTTTGAAGGCAGTAATGTTTCTAACTATGATTTATCTAACTTACAATTCCAATATCCATCTGTAAATTTTGATTCGCGATTTCCAAAATCATTTGAGCAACGCTATATTACAGAATTTGGAACGTTCCCAAACAAATACGCCATTAGAGGGTTTGATATCACTATGGATGTTTTATTAAGACTTTCTAAAAATGGAACAATGTACTCGGATACTTCAAGTTTTCAAACGTCTTATTTAGAAAACAAATTTCAATACTTTCTTCAGCCTTACGGAGGGTATAAAAATGAAGCTGGGTATATCCTCAAATATCAAAATTTAACTATTGTAAAGGTTCAGGATTAGAATCCAATCAATGCTTCTAGGTGTTTGATTTGAGCTTTTGCATTTTTATTTTCAGGTTCGATTGCTAATACTTTTTTATACATTTTAAGTGCCTTTAAATGCTTGCCTTCTAAAGCCAAGATTTCTCCATAACTATCGTACACATTTGGGGTGTATTTGAATAAATAAGTATTCAGTTTAAAACAGAAGTTGGCTTCTTTGATACGCTTGTTTCTTAATAAAACATAACCCAAAGTGTTCAATTCTTTACTGTTATGCGTTATGTTTCTAAGAATCTTATAATGCTCATTCATGTTTTTCTCTATCATTTCTAGAGGTTCTGTGTCTAGAATTTTGAAAAGATAATTAGCACCCTCATAGTTTGGTTTTGAAAGAAATCCTAGTGCTATTTGAGCAACATCGGTGATTAAATCGTTCTTTGGAGACTCCACAATACGGGCATATTCAACATTATTTGATTTAAAAATAAATACTGGAACACGGTGAATTTGCTGACCCTGCTCCTCACCATCTGGAGACGTTTTGTAGCGTTCTTCGTCATTGTAAAGCGCAATCAAACGCAACTGACTTCTTTTAAGTCCGAGTTCATCCCATAGTTTAATAAATTGCGGAACCCACTTTTTACTATCTCCACACCATGTTCCAAGATAGATATCTACTGTACTATTTTTTAGTTTGGACTTTAATCGCAGTCGCTTACTTGGGAGTTTTAATCCATTATAATATTTATTGAACCATACGCTATACGTACTGTCATGCTCTAAATAGTCCAAAGGAAATTCACCACAAATATGGGTGTCACCTTTTGCGTTTTTGTAAAAATTAATTTCTTGGGAATACGAATTTGAGAAAGAAAAAAAGGTACACAGTACCATTAGAATGGTAGTTTTCATAAGAATTAGAATTTGGGGTTCTAACTCAAAAGTAATAGATTTTGGCTTTAAAAAAAATAAATCAGGAAGTTTTCCATTTGATATTACAACCAATGCTCGGTTTTTGTGGATGTGTATTTACTTTGTTCTCAATCATACATTGAACGGCATATAATAAATCTACTCCATTTATTGGAATTCCATTTCCTGGTCTTGAGGCATCTAATTGTCCCCTATATACGAGTTTTAAAGTCGAGTCAAAAAGAAAAAAATCAGGGGTACAAGCTGCGTCATAAGCTTTTGCTACGGATTGTGTTTCATCATATAGATAAGGAAAAGGGTAGTTTGTGATTTTTGCATGAACTTGCATTTTTTCTGGGCTATCTTGAGGGTAAGTTTCAACATCATTACTAGAAATAGCAACCACTCCAATTCCTTTTTTAAGCAAGTTATTTGCCATAGAAACCAAGGCTTCATTAATGTGAATTACAAACGGACAATGATTACAAATAAACAAAACCAATGTACCTTTAGATCCTTTTAGTTTGTTTAATGTTTTTGTAGAACCAGAAACAGAATCCCATAGTTCAAAATCTGGTGCTACAGTTCCTAATGGAAGCATGTTGGAAGGAGTTAATGACATAAGATTGTGTTTTTTTTCAAATATATAAAGAATTGAACCTTTGCGTCTATCAACTCCTTAAAAATTTATATCTTCAAACTTTGATAATAAATATTGATATGAGCGATACAATTACCTTTGAAGTTTTTTCTAAAATAGACCTCCGTGTGGGGACTATAATTGAAGTGAAAGATTTTCCTGAAGCACGAAAGCCTGCTTACCAATTGACAATTGATTTTGGAGATTTAGGGGTCAAAAAAACATCTGCACAAATCACTGTCTTATATTCAATGGATGATTTATTAGGTAAACAAATTGTAGCTAATGTCAATTTTGAAAAAAAACAAATCGCCAATTTTATGAGTGAGTGTCTGGTTACTGGAGCCGTGGATTCTGAAAAAGTCATCTTATTAACTCCAGAAGAACAGGTGCCTAATGGAACACCGATTCGTTAGGTTTTTTCCAAAAAAAACCGCTACAATGTAACGGCATAATAAAGAATATATTTTGAGGACTAAATATCATCAAAACTAACATCCGTAAAGCTGTCAGCAGACGATTCCTCTTTTGAATCCTCTGAAGGGAATTCTTCTTTAACGTAATCTTTTTGGTGACGCTCGCTGATCACTTCTTGTCCTTTTTCGTTGATAATGTAATCGGTCATCTCCCCTAAAATCGTGTTGAACTCTGTAAAGTCTTCTTTGTACAAATAAATCTTATGTTTCTTGTAATGAAAAGATCCATCATCATTTGTGAATTTTTTACTCTCTGTCACAGTTAAATAATAGTCTCCTGCTTTTGTGGCCCTCACATCAAAAAAGTAGGTGCGCCTTCCAGCTCTTAAAACTTTTGAATATATTTCTTCTTGTTCCATATCTTTAGTGTCAATGATAATGAGCTATTATTAGTAGTTGTTATTCCTATCAAAAGTCCATAAAATAAATTAAGACACCAACTAATTGTTGATTTTATTTTCTAGAAATGAACGTTTTTTTATTTTAATAAATTAATGCGTCGTCTCTCGCAATTGTTTTTGATAAAGTTCTTTGTAATAACCTTCAACAGTAATGAGCGTATCATGTGTCCCTTGCTGCGCGATAATTCCATCATTTAGGACAATAATTGAATCGGCATTTTTAGCAGATGAAATTCGATGACTCACAATAATAGTTGTCTTGTTTTTAGTTACCAACTCAATATTATTCAGGATTTTCTCTTCCGTTTCCGTATCCACAGCAGAAAGACAATCGTCTAAAAGAATAATTTGAGGACTTTTGATAAAGGCTCTTGCAATAGAAACACGTTGTTTTTGACCTCCAGAAAGTGTGATGCCCCGTTCCCCTAAAATGGTGTCATAACCATTTTTAAAATTGATTATGTTTTTATGGACCACCGCTTTTTTAGCAGCTTCTATAACTTCGGCATCCGTAGCATTATTTTCCCCAAATTTGATATTGTTTTTTAAAGTGTCAGAAAACAAAAAAGGATCTTGTGGTACAAATCCAATAGCTGTTCTTAAATTTTTTAAATTTAAGACCTTAACATTAACACTGTCAATTTCAACACTTCCTTTTTGAGTATCATATAACCTTCCAATTAGTTCTAGTATGGTTGTTTTTCCAGAACCTGTATTTCCAATTATAGCAAGTGTTTTTCCTTTTTCAACCTCAAAACTAACGCCTTTTAAAGCTTCTATATTGGTGTCTTCATAGGTAAAATAAACGTCTTTAAAAACTACACTTCCGTTAATTGGAGTCGTTGTTTTAGTAGGATTAACAATGCTAGGAGTTTCTTTCAGAAATTCATTAATTCGTTTTTGTGAAGCTTCAGCTTCTTGAACTAATGATGTGACCCATCCAATTGATGCAACTGGCCAAGTAAGCATATTTACATAAATAATAAATTCGGCAATGACTCCAATTTCCTCAATTTGTCCATTCATGTATTGTTTACCACCAATGTAAATAACCAACAGGTTACTAGTCCCAATAAGAAGTAACATTAATGGAAAAAACAGTGCTTGTATTTTTGATAAGCCCAGACGTTTTTCGCGTTGAGAATTTGCTAATTCTGAAAAGGTTTTTTCGGTTTGTGGTTCTAGAGCATATGCTTTTGTAATCCAAATTCCACTAAAAAACTCTTGAGTAGATGAAGATAGTGTGGACAGATGTGCTTGTACAATGGTACTTTGTTTATGAATGTATTTACTTAAAAAGTATATTGAAATTGATAATAGGGGTAAAGGGAGTATGGTATAAAGCGTAAGGGTAGGCGATTGGTTATACATATAAAACAACGCAACTATAAAAAGGGTTAACGTGTTGATTGTGTACATAAGTGCAGGGCCTATATACATCCGAACCTTACTCACGTCTTCACTAATTCGACTCATTAAATCCCCAGTACGATTTCGTTTATAAAAAGCAATTGAAAGGAGTTGGTAATGATCGTAAATTTCATTTTTTAAGTCAAATTCAACGTATCGAGATACATTTATGATAGTTTGACGCATCAAAAAAGTAAATATACCCGTTGCGACTGCTGCTCCAAATATGTACAAAATGTTTAAACTAATTTCATGCCTAAATAGTTCTGTGCTGCTTGGATTCGTGATCTGATCCGAAATTAAAGAAATAGATTTACCAATAAGTTGAGGAGTAAACAGAGCAAAAACCTTGGAACCAATGGTGATGAGAATACCTAAAATAATTCGATATCGATATTTTAAAAAATACTTATTTAAATACTTGAGCTCGTTCATCTAATCATTTACAGCCTTAAGTCAAGGCTTTTACTTCATTCACAAAGATACTTGTTTTACGCAAAAATCACATTGCGTAAAAAAACATTTTTTTAGATTTTTACAAGCAAAATAATACTATTTTTGTCGAACGATTTTATTTGTATTGCACAAGACATAACCAATGTAGATCAATTTATTTGATTTTTAACCAATAAGTTCTTTATACCATGCTGAACAGAAGACATATTCGAACCAAAGTAATGCAAGTTATCTACGCCCTCAAAAGAACAGAGGAGCTGAACTTGACTTCTGAAGAAAAATTTCTCAACTTAAGTATGGATAGCATGTATGAACTTTATTTACTAATGTTATCTTTATTGGTTAAAGTGCATGAAAAAGCAAAAGATCAGCAAGAGAAATCTCAACAAAAACACCTTTTAACTTCTGAGGATTTAAATCCGAACATGAAGTTTGTTAAAAATGCATTATTGGTTCAGTTGTCTGAAAACCAATACTTAAAAGAAGCACTAGAACGCCATAAAGTCAATAATTGGGAGTTGGACAATGAGTATGTAGAGGTGATCTTTAGAGCCATTCTTGAGAGCGATCGGTTTTCGAAATACATGTCCGCAGAATCTTCTACATATAATAAAGACCGTCAATTTGTAGTCGAATTATTTAAAGAAGTGATTGCACCCAATGAAAAGTTATATAATTATTTAGAAGATAGAAACTTAACTTGGATTGATGATTTGCCAGTAGTAAATACAGCTCTGGTAAAGCTTTTAAACAAGTCTAAAGAAAATAATTATGAAGATTATTTTACTCCAAAGTTGTTCAAAGACGAAGAGGATAAAGAGTTTGGATTAAGTTTATTAAAGCACACTATTAAAAATTTAGAACCCTATACTGAGGAAATTAGTTTAAAAACTAAAAATTGGGATAAGGATCGCATAGCGGACATTGATTTTGTTTTGCTTCAAATGGCTATCTGTGAATTTCATGAATTTCCATCCATTCCAACCAAGGTTTCTATAAATGAATACATAGAAATTGCTAAAGAATATTCAACTCCCAAAAGTAATGTCTTTATAAATGGTGTTTTAGATAAAATTGTGAAGGAGTATAATGAAAATAAAACCTTAAACAAGATAGGACGTGGATTAATGTAATTTTTTAATTACATTTATACCCTCGTTTTTTTTAAACAAATAGAACTATTAACCATTAAAAATCAATCATGAAAAAATTAATTTTAACTTTAACTGTAGCTAGTTTCGTTGTTTTTACCTCTTGTAAAGAAAATGCAGCAGAAAAAATAAAACAAGAAAACGTTGAAAAAGCTGCAGAAAGAGACGCACAAGCTATTGTTTTTCCAACCATTACATTCGATAAAACAGAACACGATTTCGGTCAAATTATGAACGGTACACCTGTTGAAACAGTGTTTTCATATACAAACTCAGGTAAATCTCCTTTAGTAGTTACAGAAATCAAAAGTACGTGTGGATGTACAGTCCCTCAAGGATGGAGTAAAGAGCCACTAATGCCAGGAGCATCGTCTCAGTTTAGTGTAAAGTTTAACGGAAAAGGAGCCAACAAAATTTCTAAAACAATTACGTTGACTACCAACTCCGAAAAAGGTAAAGAGCAAGTAAGAATTTCGGCGTTTATCGTTCCAGATCCGAATGCACCAGTTAAAACACCTCCTAACAAACAACTTAACGTACAATAATTAACAACAATACAACAATACGATATGGAAGGTCTTAGTCAGTACACCCCCTTTATTTTAATGGCAGTAGTTGTTTATTTCTTTATGATTGCACCTCAAATGAAGCGTGCCAAAAAAGAGAAAGCATTTGCAGCCGAACTCAAAAAAGGAAATAAAGTAATCACTAAAAGTGGAATGCACGGAAAGATTGCCGAATTGAATGATAAAGACAATTCATGTGTCATTGAAACTTTGGCTGGTAAAATTAAATTTGATCGTTCTGCCATCTCAATGGAAATGAGTCAAAAACTTAATGCACCTCCAGTTAAAAAATAACATTTAAAAAAAGCCGCTAATTTTAGCGGCTTTTTTTTATAAATATCGTTTCTGAGTTAGATCGGCTATTTTACAAATAACTTCCGTAGCACTCAAAATACTCTCTAAAGGTACATATTCATAACGGCCATGGAAGTTGTGACCTCCAGCAAATATATTCGGACACGGAAGCCCCATAAAACTCAATTGAGAGCCGTCTGTGCCTCCTCTTATAGGTTTAATTAATGGTTTGATATTTAGCGCTTTCATAGCATCTTCTGCAATGTCAACAATATGCATCACAGGCACAACCATTTCTTTCATATTAAAATACTGGTCTTTGATTTCGATTTCAAAAACAGGGCTCCCAAATTTTGTATTTAGAGTTTCAACCAAATTGATAAGATGTTGTTTTCTGCCCTCAAATTTATCGCGATCGTGATCTCTTACAATGTATTGTAATACAGTATCTTCGACCTTGCCTTCCATGCTGTGTAAGTGATAAAACCCTTCGTAACCTTCAGTTTGTTCAGGAGTTTCAGCTTTTGGAAGTGCGTCTATAAACTTAGAAGCATAGTACATAGAATTGATCATTTTGCCTTTGGCATAACCAGGGTGTACAATTTTTCCTTTTACTTTGATGACGGCTCCAGCCGCATTAAAATTTTCATATTCAAGTTCTCCAATCTGACTTCCGTCCATAGTGTAAGCCCAATCAGCTCCAAATTTTTTGACGTCAAATTTATGCGCCCCGCGACCAATTTCTTCGTCAGGTGTAAACCCAACTTTAATGGTTCCATGCTTTATTTCAGGATGTAGAATAAGATATTCCATCGCACTCACGATTTCACAAATCCCAGCTTTGTCGTCAGCACCCAAAAGAGTAGTACCATCTGTAGTGATCAGGGTTTGCCCTTTATAGAGTAACAAATCCTCAAAATAATCAGGGGATAATACGATGTCTTCTTTTTTGTTTAGAATAATTTCAGACCCATCATAATTTTCTATGATTTGAGGATTTACATTTTTAGCTGTAAAATCTGGTGAAGTATCAAAATGAGATACAAATCCGATTGTTGGCACTTTGTGAGAAACGTTGGACGGTAAAGTCGCCATGATATATGCATTATCATCTATTGAAACGTCTTGCATACCAATGGTTTTTAGTTCGTCAGCCAATTTATTTGCCAAGTCCCACTGCTTTTCAGTACTAGGTGTTGACATAGAATTAGGATCGCTCTCGGTATCAATTTTTACATAGCCAATAAATCGATCCAAAATGTGCTTTTTATCTAACATATAGTTTTGTCTTTTGTCAAAAATAATTAACCCTGACTTCAAACACAAGAGTTCGCTTGCTTTCTTTTATATTGTGTCTATTTAATGTATTTTTGTACTCAAAATACGCTTCATGTACAAATCGATTATTCGTCCTATTCTTTTTAAATTTGACCCTGAAGTCGTTCATTATTTCACTTTTCACGCCATCAAATTGTTGTCCAAAATTCCAGGAATCCCTTTTTTAATTAGACGTCTTTTTCAAGTCAACCACCCAATTTTGGAACGTGAATTGTTTGGTCTTCGGTTTAAAAATCCTGTTGGGCTTGCAGCCGGATTTGATAAGAATGCCGTGTTGTACAACGAGCTAGCTAATTTTGGATTTGGATTTATTGAAATTGGAACTGTCACTCCAAAACCACAGGAAGGCAATCCTAAAAAACGCTTGTTTAGACTCCAAGCGGATAAAGGAATTATCAACAGAATGGGGTTTAACAATGCAGGTTTAGAAGCCGCGATTGTACAATTAAAGAAAAATAAAAAACAACTTATTATAGGTGGAAATATAGGTAAAAACACCCAAACACCTTCTGAAGGATACACAGCTGATTACTTAGAATGTTTTAAAGCCTTGCATCCTTATGTAGATTATTTTGTATTGAATGTGAGTTGTCCTAATGTTGGCAGCCATGCAAAACTAAATGACAAAGATTATTTAGAGGAGTTGATCAAAGCTGTCCAAGACTCAAATGCTACTTTTGAGAAGCCTAAACCAATTCTTTTAAAAATTGCCCCCGACTTGAACGAAACTCAATTAGACGAAATTATAGAGTTGGTATCTGTTACCAAATTAGATGGTGTTATTGCTTCAAACACGTCTATTTCTAGAGAGAACCTTAAAACAGATACTACCACTTTAGAAGCCATTGGGAATGGGGGTGTGAGCGGTCAACCCATCAAAGAAAAAAGCACTCAAGTCATTAAATATTTATCAGAAAAAAGCAAAAAAGCATTTCCAATTATTGGAGTAGGTGGAGTTCATTCCCCAGAAGATGCTTTAGAAAAAATTGCTGCTGGAGCTGATTTAGTACAAATTTATACAGGGTTTATTTATGAAGGCCCAACCCTTATTAAGCGTATTAACAAAGCGCTTTTGGAGTACGCTCTTAAACACTAACTGCTTTGAATACTGAAGTTCTAATTTCATTTACGATCGCCACAGCGACTCTGGCACTCTCTCCTGGACCAGATAATATTTTTGTACTCATTCAAAGTATCACTTATGGAAAAAAACAAGGTATGGCCATTGTATGTGGACTGATATCAGGTTGTATAATCCACACTACTTTAGTAGCTTTTGGATTGTCCACCTTTATAAAGTCTAATTCAGAACTACTTTTTGTTTTAAAATTATTCGGAGCCGGTTACATGCTTTTTTTAGCATACAATGTTTTTAAATCTGTAGATGTTATAAACACCAATACACAAACCGAAAGTAAATCGTTATTAGCCTTATTTAAACAAGGGTTTATCATGAATGTAATCAACCCTAAAGTCTCTATATTTTTTATGGCTTTTTTCCCAGCATTCTTGTTTAGTGAAACCCATTCTTTGGTTATTCAGTTTTATGCGCTTGGGTTTTTATTTATGACAACCTCTTTTCTAATATTCTCTATGCTTGTATTCTTCTCAAGTTCAGTAGGATCAGTCTTAAGATCAAACAAACGTTTTGGGGCTGTATTAAAATGGGCGCAGATTATAGTTTTTCTAGGAATCGCAATTTTTATAATAGCCACAAATTAGTTTCAACCAAAAATCAATAGATGGAAAAAATTAAACTTATTTGGGATTTTAGAGGTCCCACAAGCTCACAAACAGCTGCTCATTTTAAGATCCACTTGATAGAATTCTTTGCAACTGAACAAATGCTTTTGCTAGAGTCAGGCGTTGAATCTGTGAATGAAGTACACCACTATACCTTTGCTGTGATTGATAAACAATACTTAGAAGCTATCAAATCTGCAATGAAACCAACGAGAGGTCAGCTCGTAAAAGCAGAGTGATTTTACTACTTATATGTTTCTAAAAGAGCGTATTGCGCTTTGATAGCTTCTGTGAATTCAGTTTTCATACTACCAACAAGTTCTGCAACAGAAGGCGAATCATGGATGCTTGTGACACCTTGTCCAGCAGACCATATGGTCGCCCAAGCTTTTGCTTCATTTTCATGAGCCGTCAGTTCTTTTCCAAAATCAATTTTCTTTTGCTGACTGAGCATTTCTTCTGTAATGCCCATTGCTTCCATACTAGGGCGTAAGAAATTAGCTGCCACCCCTGAGATTGCAGCAGTATAAACCACATCATTAGCACCACTCGAAATTATCATATCTCGATATTCTTTAGGTGCTTTACTTTCTTTTGTATTGATAAATCGAGTTCCCATATAGGCAATATCAGCTCCCATTTGCATGGCAGAAGCAATATCACGGCCATTACTAATACAACCAGATAAGATTACGGTCTTCTTAAAAAAGCTTTTAATCTCAGCAACCAAAGGCATAGGGTTCAAAGTACCTGCGTGGCCTCCAGCACCAGCAGCAACTACAATTAGGCCATCCACATTGGCTTCCGCAGCTTTTTCTGCATGACGTTTTTTGATGACATCATGAAAGACCAAACCGCCATAACTATGTATAGCATCTACTAATTGTGGTACAGCTCCTAGAGAAGTAATTATAATTGGAACTTGATGTTTGATGCAAATAGCTAAATCTGCTTGTACGCGTGGATTGGATTGGTGCACAATTAAATTTACTCCGTAAGGGGCAGGTTTGACTCCTGTTTCTTTTTCAAAATCGGAAAGTGCAGTTTTAATTTCGATCAACCATTCTTCAAAGCCTTCTGTGGTGCGTTGGTTCAATGCTGGGAATGTTCCAACAATTCCGTTTTTACAACACTCAATAACCAGTTTTGGACCGGAAATTAAAAACATTGGTGCTGCAATGGCTGGAATGGACAGTTCTTTTATAAAGGAGGGTTGACTCATAGTATGTATTTTTAAATAGTGTGGTTGTTATTCGTTTGTCTCTGCAATATAAGACTTGTATGGCAATTATTTATTTTAATTTTAAAGTACTCTTTAATTGAGCCTCAGATTGCAGTCGTCTAGTGGCGTTAATTTTATTATAAAGACAAATATTACTGTTTAATTAAATACTATATTTGGGTCAACAAAATAATAAACACCTCTTTCAATGAAGTCAAAAGTCATCACTACTCTCGCGCTCGTATTTGTTTTTTTAATCTCAACAAGTGTGAATGAAACACAGACCACGCAAGAATTTCAAGCGAAGGCTTATTATTTTTCTAAATCTAAAATGGATTTAGGGAAATGGGGAGCTCGACTGAGTGAAGCTCAGAAAAAAGAAGTTGAGGCGCGTATGAAAAACAGGCTCGAAAAAGGCTATGTTTTGTCTTTTAATAAAGAAGAATCTGTATTTATTGAAGAGGATCAATTGGATGCTATTTCTGGGGCTACTGATTCTTGGGGCAAAAATTTTGCGCCTGGAAAACAATATAAAAATGTAAAAACAAATACCCAACTTCAAGAGCAAGAGTTTTATGGGAAAAAGTTTTTGGTTCAGGATGTATTACAACCCATAGAGTGGAGCTTAGAATCTGAAACAAAAAAGATTGGAAACTATTCATGTTTTAAAGCCACAGCCTCAATTCCTTCAGATGAATTGACATGGTATTCTTTTTCTTGGGATAAGTTAAGAAACACAACAGAGTCCGATTCTACACAAGTGAAAGAAGTTAAGATGACTCAAATAGAGGCGTGGTACGCTCCACAAATTCCAGTACGCCACGGGCCTTTAGATTATTGGGGTTTGCCAGGCCTAATTTTAGAAGTTAGCGCTAATAATACAACCATGCTTTGCTCAAAAATAGTGCTTAATCCAGATGAAATTATTGAGATTGAAGCACCCAGTAAAGGGAAAGAAGTCTCAAAAAAAGAATACCAAGAGATCATTACTGATAAAATGAAAGAATTTCGAAATAATCGCATGAGACGCTAGTTGTAGAAAAAAATAGTCTGAGATTTCCGCATTAATTAGTTTTATTTTTTAATTATCAATAACAAATACAAGCGTATTTTTAAAATATCAAAAAACTACAAATATTTTTGACCACCATCATGCCCCACTTTAATTAATTTCTATATTTACTCCATATTTATAAGACGATAGTGTTATCGTTGACAACATTTATATGGACATACATAATTTTAAAACCTTCATTACCCCAACGGTTATTCTTTATAGCCCCGGTTTTGCACGTCCTCGTATTACGCGCCGTCGCCCTTAGGGTGTTCCATTAATTTCTGAACTTAGGTGTGTCCGGTTCATCTTTCAATTTTTTCAACTTTTTTTTCAACTTAAATCTTAAATAATGGACATCATTATTGCAGATAAATCTCATACAATTCACGCTCATACTATTTGTGAAGCCATCGAAGCTGCTGCACAAGTAAGAGGAACAGGAATTGCAAAACGCACCATAGAATATATTATTTCTAAAATGGAAACCAACAATGCTGTCATTGCCTTAGAGGGGGATGTTTTTGCAGGTTTTTGCTATATAGAAACTTGGAGCCATGATAAATTTGTGGCCAATTCAGGTCTCATTGTGCATCCTGATTTTAGAAATCAAGGCTTAGCTAAAAAAATTAAGCAAGTCGTTTTTGAGCATTCAAGATCCAAATATCCCAACGCAAAAATATTTAGCATCACTACGGGTCTAGCCGTGATGAAACTAAACACTGCTCTGGGATATAAGCCTGTTACTTTTTCGGAACTTACGGACGAAGCTTCGTTTTGGAACGGCTGTCAAACTTGTAAAAACTATGATGTTCTTCAACGAACAACTCAAAGCATGTGTTTGTGTACTGGGATGTTATATGACCCTAGTTCCAAACCAGAAGTTACTTCTGAGAAAGTGAAAGAAAAAACCTTCCTAAGATTAAAAAGTATCAAGCAAAGCTTGTTTCTAAACAAACATAAAAAATGAAAAACTCAAAAAAACTAGTCATCGCTTACAGTGGCGGTTTAGATACCTCTTACTGTGCTGTTTCGTTATCAAAAGCGGGTTTTGAAGTGCATGCCGTGAGTGTCAATACAGGCGGATTTTCTAAAAATGACGTGCAAACCATTGAACAAAACGCTTATAAAATGGGAGTGTCAACCTATAAAAATATCGAAGCGGTCACCACCTTTTATCAAAAAGTAGTGAAATTCCTTATTTTCGGAAATGTCTTAAAAAACAATACCTACCCACTTTCTGTGAGTGCTGAACGGATTGTGCAAGCCATTGAAATTATTGAGTACGCAAAATCCATAGGAGCAGAATACATCGCTCACGGGAGTACAGGTGCTGGAAATGATCAAGTACGTTTTGATATGATTTTCCAAACCCTTGCACCTGAAATAGAAATCATCACACCAATAAGAGATCAGAAGCTCTCACGTCAGGAAGAAATAGCCTATCTGAAATTAAACGGCATTGATTTGGATTGGGAAAAAGCAAAATATTCTGTCAACAAAGGACTTTGGGGAACCAGTGTTGGAGGCGATGAAACGCTTACCTCTCATTTGGCTTTGCCAGAAGCAGCCTATCCATCCCAGTTAGAATCTGTAACATCTGAAACCGTAACCCTCACTTTTAAAAAAGGAGAACTGACAGCACTTGATGGTGTTGAGAATGCCCCTGAAATTAATATCCAGCTTTTGGATGGCAGGGCCTCAAAATTTGCCATTGGTAGAGACATTCATGTAGGCGATACCATTGTTGGTATCAAAGGTCGTGTGGGATTTGAAGCGGCTGCAGCATTAATTACAGTTAAAGCACATCATTTGTTAGAGAAACACACTTTAACAAAATGGCAACTCCAACACAAAGATTATTTGTCTAATTTTTATGGCATGCATTTGCATGAAGGTCAGTATTTAGATCCAGTTATGCGTGATATGGAAGCGTTTTTAGCCAACAGTCAAGAGAGCGTAACGGGTTCTGTAGAAGTAGAATTAAAACCCTATCATTTTTCAATTAACGGGATTCAATCAGAATATGATTTGATGAATGCAAAGTTTGGAAGTTATGGTGAAATTAACAACGGATGGACTGCAGAAGAAGCCAAAGGTTTTATTAAGATTAACGGAAATCAAAACAAAATTCATCAACAAGTAAATTCGGAATTATGATACAAGCAGGGATTATTGGAGGTGCAGGATACACCGCAGGAGAATTGATTCGATTGTTACTCATGCACTCTAAAGTTGAAATTAATTTTGTGTACAGTACATCGAGTGCAGGTAAAAAATTAAGCACTATTCACCAAGATTTAGTAGGGACTACAGAGCAGCTATTTACAGATAAAATTAATACAGATGTTGACATCTTATTTCTTTGTTTAGGGCATGGAAATTCTAAAGCATTTTTAGAAAATAATTCTTTTTCAGAAGCCACTAGAATCATAGATCTTTCAAACGATTTTAGACTCATTCAAGACGCAGACTTTCAAAAAAAACGCTTTGTATATGGCTTGCCAGAATTGAATAAATCTGCCATTCAATCGGCTCGGTTCATAGCGAATCCAGGTTGTTTTGCAACGGCTATTCAATTGGCAATTCTGCCTTTAGCAGCCAACAGTTTGGTCAAAGATGCCATTCATGTGAATGCTGTCACTGGAGCTACTGGAGCAGGAACAGCCTTGTCAGCAACCACTCATTTTACATGGCGAGTTGATAATTTCTCACATTACAAAGCATTTAATCATCAGCACTTGGGAGAAATCCATCAATCTGTAGATACGCTTCAAGAAGGCTTGCAGAGTGAGATTCATTTTATCCCCAATAGAGGGAATTTTTCTAGAGGAATTTTCGCCACCCTTTATACAAAATACGAAGGTACTTTAGAGACGGCGAAAGCACTCTTTAAATCCTATTATAAAGATGCAGAATTCACCACCGTTTCGGAAGATCCCTTGCATTTAAAACAAGTGGTCAATACCAATAAGTGTTTACTGCATTTAGAAGTGCATGATGGGAAACTACTTATAACAAGCGTCATCGACAATTTACTCAAAGGAGCATCAGGTCAAGCCGTTCACAACATGAATTTAATGTTTGGATTTTATTCACATTTGGGATTACAACTTAAAGCTAATTATTTTTAAATATAAACACATGAAAATAGCAATTATAGGTACAGGAAATTTAGGGAGCTCTATTGCCAAAGGGCTCATTAAAAATAATGCGATTACGACCTTATATCTTACCAAGCGAAATGTTAATGGTTTGACAGATTTTGAAGGGTATAAAAATGTATTTCTAACGTCCGACAACAATGAAGCCATTCAGCAATCGGATATTATTATTTTAGCCGTTCAACCTAGCCATTTAGAAAAAATTCTAACAGAAGTTCAGCCTTTTCTAACTGACAAACATGTGTTAATCTCGACGATTACTGGCTTTTCAATTTCAAGAATTGAAGGTCTTGTGGGAGTAGGTCAATATATAATTCGCGCGATGCCAAATACAGCTATTGCTGTTGGAAAATCCATGACCTGTATTTGTAGCAATGAAAAGGGGAAACAACGCTTAGCCGTTGCCGAAGCCATTTTCAATCGCTTGGGAACGACTATCTCAATTCCGGAACAACAAATGCAAGCAGCCACTGTCGTTTGTGCCAGTGGAATCGCCTTTTGGATGCGTTTAATTCGTGCTACAACTCAAGCAGCCATCCAACTCGGATTTGATGCAGAAGAAGCTCAAAACCTTGCTATGTTTACTTGTGAAGGCGCCGCCAATTTATTGATTACATCCGGAAATCATCCTGAACAAGAAATAGATAGAGTGACCACGCCTAATGGATGTACTATTGAAGGATTGAATGAAATGGAGCACAAAGGATTGAGCTCCTCGCTAATTCAAGGAATGGTCGCCTCATTTGATAAAATTAACAGTATTAAAGCCCACTAATTATGAGCCTATTTGATGTATATCCACTTTTTGATGTAACGCCAGTAAAAGCAAACGACGTTTATTTGTATGATGATAAAGGAACCCAGTATTTGGATCTTTACGGAGGACATGCCGTCATTTCAATTGGACATTCCCATCCTGTTTATGTGAATGCATTGACCAGTCAACTTCAAAAAATTGGCTTTTACAGCAATGCTGTACAGAATCCGCTTCAAACCAAGTTAGCAGACCGCCTCGAAGAAGTTTCAGGCTGTAAAAATTATGATTTGTTTATGTGTAGCTCAGGTGCGGAAGCCAATGAAAATGCTCTGAAACTGGCATCGTTTCACACCAATAAAGCGACAGTGATTGCGTTTGAAAATTCTTTTCATGGACGCACTTCTGCCTGTGTAGCAGCAACGGATAACCCCAAAATTGTAGCGCCTATAAACGCTCAACAACAAGTCCGTTTTTTACCGCTTGGAGACTTAGATTTAGTAGAAATAACTTTAAAATCCGAGCCTATTTGTGCCATTATTATTGAGTGTATTCAAGGAGTTGGTGGACTTGATGAAAGCAGCACTAATTTTTATAAAGGATTGGAGTTACTCTGTCAGACCTACAATACGGTTTTAATAGCTGATGAAGTACAATCGGGTTTTGGACGTACAGGTGATTTTTTTGCATTCCAAAAACATGGAATCACGCCTCATATTATTTCAATGGCAAAGGGAATGGGTAATGGATTTCCTGTTGGAGGTATTTTGATTCATCCGTCTATCAAAGCATCTTATGGATTGTTAGGGACTACTTTTGGAGGGAACCATTTGGCAAGCACTGCGACACTTGCTGTTTTGGAGGTTTTGGAGTCTGAAAACTTAATGCATAATGCAACAGAGATGTCGGCTTATTTTATGGAGAAAGCCAAGTCAATCCCTAAATTAAAAAAACTAAAGGGACGGGGTTTAATGCTTGGATTAGAATTTAATTTCCCTGTTGCAGCACTTCGTAAAAAACTACTTTTTAATCATTTTTTATTCACAGGAAGTTCTAAAAACCCAAACTTGATTCGGATTTTACCTCCCTTAACAATTAAAAAGGAACACATTGATTTATTTTTTAAAGCGTTAGCTCAAATATTATGAATAATTATATAGAAATTAAAGATCTTTCATCGGTTGCATCGGCAGTTAAAGAAGCCATTGCTTTAAAATCGAACCCTTATAAATATAAAAAATTAGGCACTCACAAAACTTTAGTGATGTTGTTTTTTAATGCGAGCCTTCGTACACGTTTAAGCACCGAGAAAGCGGCAAAGCATTTAGGGATGGATGTGATTGTACTGAATGTAACCGACGCATGGCAATTAGAATTTGAATCGGGAGTGGTTATGAGTCTCAATACTTCTGAACATGTCAAAGAAGCCGCTCAAGTCATTTCACAATATGCAGATATTTTAGCGGTTCGTGCCTTTCCTTCTTTAACAGACAAACAGAAAGATTTATCCGAATGGATATTGAGTAGTTTCATACGTTATGCAACTGTTCCAATTATTAATATGGAAAGTGCGACTGGACATCCGCTTCAGGCATTGGCAGACGCCATTACAATTGAAGAAATAAAAAGAACTCCAAAACCTAAAGTAGTACTTTCATGGGCGCCACACCCCAAAGCATTGCCACATGCGGTTGCCAATTCCTTCATAGAAATGATGCAAACGATTGATGTTCAATTTAGCATAACCCATCCAGAAGGCTATGAGTTAAATCCAGATATTGTCAAAGATACCCCTGTGATTTATGATCAAGATGAGGCCTTGAAAGGTGCTGATTTTGTGTATGTAAAAAACTGGAGTAATTATACAGACTATGGCAAAATCACCTCTCAAGATCCCCAATGGATGATGACCCAAGAAAAACTAGGAGCGGCTCAATTTATGCACTGCTTACCTGTTCGACGAAATGTAGTGGTAGAAGATGCGGTTTTGGACAGTGAGCAATCCATTGTGATTGCACAATCAAACAATAGAACTTTTGCGGCGCAACTCGTCTTGAAAAAAATTCTTGAAAATGGATAAGCACACAACACTCAAGATCGTCAAAATAGGAGGGAATGTGATTGACGATTCCCAAGCACTTGCATCTTTTTTAACAACATTTTCATCTCTCAAAGGGCCTAAAATTTTGGTGCATGGTGGCGGGAAATCTGCCACCGCCTTAGCACATCAAACTGGGTTGGAGGTACAAATGATTGATGGCAGACGCATTACTGATGCTGCGACATTAGAGCTTATTACCATGGTCTATGCGGGTAAAATCAACAAAACAATTGTCGCACAATTACAAGCTTTGGACTGTAATGCGCTTGGATTTACGGGTGCTGATGGCAATACCATTACCTCTCAAAAACGTCCAATTTCAACAGTAGATTATGGCTTTGTTGGCGATGTTAAAAAGGTAGAAACATCCACTTTGGAATTGTTATTAGAACAGGGAATTTCTCCAGTGTTTTGTGCCATCACACATGATCAAAAAGGACAACTTTTAAATACCAATGCCGATACGATTGCATCTGAATTGGCCATAGCCTTTGCGTCTCAATTTGAAGTGCAGTTGTACTATTGTTTTGAGAAAAAGGGTGTTTTAAAAGACGTGAATGATGATGCTTCAGTCATTAAAACCATTACGAAAGCTTCTTATAAAGAATTACTCAGCTCCCAAGTGATTTACGCTGGGATGCTCCCAAAACTAAATAACTGTTTTCATGCTTTAGACCACAAGGTCTCTAAAGTATGTATAGGAACCCCCGAAATGTTGCTTGATTCTGGAGCAATTTTCACAACACTCACCATCCAATGACCAAAGAAAATTTATCAACATCCGCCATTCAATTATTAAAAGATTTAATTGAAATCCCTTCATTTTCATCTGAAGAGCATTTGACTGCTGCACGAATAGAACAGTGGTTTACAGATTACAAGGTTCCGTTTCAGCGGTCTCAAAATAATATTTGGGCTCTGAATAAACACTTTGATGCGTCCAAGCCCACACTGCTTTTAAACTCGCATCACGATACCGTCAAACCAAATAATGGCTATACAAAAGATCCGTTTAAAGCTGAGGTTGAAAACGGTAAATTGTACGGACTTGGGAGCAATGATGCCGGTGGATGCTTGGTGTCATTGATAGCGACTTTCACCCATTTTTATGCTCTAGAACATCTAAATTATAATTTGGTTCTTGTGGCATCTGCAGAAGAAGAGAGTAGTGGGGATGCTGGTTTAAATAGTATGTTATCGATCATTCCGCATATTGATGTGGCTATCGTTGGAGAACCCACATTAATGCAACTTGCTGTGGCTGAAAAAGGCTTGGTGGTTTTTGATGCGTTTGTCAAAGGAACACCTGGACATGCTGCGCACCCCAATGCCGATAATGCCATTTATAATGTGATTGAAGTCTTGCAATGGTTTAAAGATTTCCGTTTCGAAAAAAATTCAGATTCATTAGGGCCTGTAAAAATGACCGTGACGCAAATCAATGCAGGAAAGCAACACAATGCCATTCCAGCAGCCGTTGAACTGGTTGTAGATGTGCGGGTTAATGATCAGTATAGTAATAAAGAAATTGTTGAAATTCTTCAAAAACAAGCCCCTTGTGAATCGATTGAACCTAGAGGTTTAAAATTAAACTCATCGTCCATTCCTGTGGCACATTCGTTGGTGCAGGCGGGAATAGCCTTAGGACGAAGGACTTATGGGTCACCAACACTTTCAGATCAATCGGTATTGAGTTGTCCATCTCTAAAATTAGGTCCTGGAGACAGCACCCGATCCCATACCGCCGATGAATTTATTTACGTCCAAGAAATAGAAGAGGGCATCGCATTATATATTCAATTATTAACTAAAATACTATAGCTATGAAACTTTGGGATAAAGGCATTTCAATTGATACATTCATTGAAAAATTTACCGTCGGAAACGATAGAGAGATCGATCTTAAAATTGCGACCTATGACATTCAAGCTTCCTTAGCGCATGCGCAAATGTTGGTTAAAATAGGACTTCTAAATTCGGAAGAACTCATAGCGATCGAAGCCGTGTTTGACAATCTTCAGTCACAGATTAGTGAAGGTACTTTTGTGATTGATGCACAGTTTGAGGACATCCATTCCAAACTCGAATATGAACTCACCAAAGCCTTGGGCGATACGGGTAAGAAAATCCACACCGCTCGCTCCAGAAACGATCAAGTTTTGGTGGCTTTACAGCTATACTATAAAGCCAGTTTGGGGTCGATACAACACAAGACTAAAACCTTTTTTGAAACTTTGATTGCCTTAGCAGATACACATAAATCGGCCTTGTTACCAGGCTATACACATTTACAAGTTGCCATGCCTTCGTCTTTTGGTTTGTGGTTTTCTGCGTATGCAGAATCACTTATTGACGATGTGTATGTCTTGCAAGCAGCTCAGAAAGTGGTGGATCAAAATCCTTTGGGGTCGGCTGCGGGCTATGGAAGTTCGTTTCCAATTGATAGAGAGTTTACAACCAAAGCACTTGGTTTTAATACTTTAAAATACAATGTAGTGGCAGCACAAATGAGTCGTGGAAAAAACGAACGCATCATCGCTTCTAGTTTAGGGAATTTAGCCAATACACTTGGGAAAATGGCGATGGATATTTGTTTGTATATGAGTCAGAATTTTGATTTTATAGGGTTTCCAGAAGCACTGACAACAGGGAGTAGTATCATGCCTCACAAGAAAAACCCTGATGTTTTTGAATTGATCCGAGGGAAGTGTAACAAACTTCAAAGTTTGGAAACGGAGATGCTTTTGATTACCAATAATTTGCCCAGTGGCTACCACCGCGATTTTCAGTTATTAAAAGAAAATATGATTCAAGGCTTTGAAGAATTGGAAGCTATTTTGGATATTTTTAATTATGCCATTCAAGAAATTCAAGTGAAAACAATTGATTTGAAGGATCAAAAATACCTCTATCTATTTACGGTGGATAGCATCAACTCTTTAGTTCTGCAAGGGGCGTCGTTTCGAGAGGCGTATCAAACTATTGGAGCACAAGTACAACAAGGAACTTATAAGTCAGATACAAGCATTCCCCACACACATTTAGGGAGTATTCATAATTTAGGCTTGGATGAAATTAGGGCTAAATACCCTTTGTAGGGAGGAATGAAATCACAACTCCTGTGTCAGCGACTTAACAATTTTGTTATCTGCTAAAAATGCTTTTAATATCACTTTTAGGGCGGTGTAGGTTGGTACTGCCAAAATCATACCGGTCACACCAAACAGGATGCCTCCAATGATGATGGTTAAAAATATTTCAAGGGGATGTGACTTCACACTTTTTGAGAAAATAACAGGTTGGCTTACAAAATTATCGATGAGTTGTGCAAATACATATCCAATGAATACATAGGTAGCCTTTGGAAGAATCTCACTTTGAAAGTCCAATCCGAGGTTGCTACTCATTGTTAAAAATAGCATTAAAAAACACCCGATCATGGGCCCAATGTAGGGGATTAGATTTAAAAGCGCACATAAAAAGGCAATGACAATACTGTTTTCGATTCCAAAAATCATCAAAATGATGGAGTAGAGAATAAACAGGATGGTGATTTGAAGCACCAGTCCAATAAAATATCTTGATAGTAAATGTTTGATCGTTTCTATGGATTTTCTTAGTTTAGTTTCACTTTTTTTATTGGTAAACACAAAGATTGAATTCTCCATGATTTGCGTGTCTTTCATCAAGAAAAAGGTAATGAAGGCTACTGAAAACAAGCCGATACTTAAGGTTCCGATTGTCCCCACAATATTATTCAAGAAATTTGGAATGACGTTGATATTTTCAAATAGATCGTAATGTTTTATTTCGTCTAGTACGTCAATGCCATGGGTTATAAAAAAAGTATTCATTTGATTTATTAAATCCTGAACGGTTTCTTGAAATTGTTCTAAGTTTAGGAGCGAAAGATTTTCACCTTGTTTTTTAATCAAGGGAATGAAAAGACTGATAAGCCCCATAAAAATCAAAAAGAAAAAGGTCATAGTTGACACGACTGCCAATCCGTTTGGGAATTTTAATTTTTGTTTTAAAAACAGATTGAGAGGTCTTCCTACCAAGGCTATCACAGAAGCGATGGCAATATAGACAAGAACCGATTGAATTTTATATAAGAAAAATAGCAACAAAAAAACTCCGACTAAGATGGCGATGGTTTTTAAAATACTTTTAGTGAGGGAGTTAGAGTTCATCAGGTTTAAGTTTGGTATAAATGTAGCAAAAATTTAAAAGCGAACGACTAAAACACCGCCTGTTTCTGCTTAAATAGTTAAATGTGATTTGATAATTTTTATGTTAATTTTTTCTTTATTTTTACCAGTATAAATTAACCAATTATTTTTATCATGCGTACTTCGTTTTTACTGTACCTTCTTTTTCCATTGTTAACTTTTTCGCAGATTGACCATTGGGAAAGTGTGGTGCTTCCTGGGGATTACTGGGACTATCTTGTACCTACATCACAACCCAATTCCAATTGGAATCAGTTGGGATTTAACGCTTCAAGTTGGAATTCAGGACCTTCAGGTTTTGGTTATGGAGATGGTGATGATGCCACGGTTTTGTCCTCTACAATGTCTGTTTATCTCCGAAAAACTTTTGAGATTACGGATGCTTCAGCGGTGGGATATGTGGTTTTAGATATTGATTATGATGATGGCTTTGTGGCTTTTTTGAATGGTCAGGAGATTGCAAGAAATCTTGTTTCTGGGGAGGTTCCTGGGTTTAATCAAGCAAGTGAGGGTTATCATGAAGCTTTGTTATATCAAGGGTATGGTCCGGAACGCTTTGAGGTAGATCTATCAATGCTTACCACAGGAACGAACATTCTTGCGGTGCAAGTGCACAACCAATCGGCTGACTCGTCTGATTTGAGTGCGCTCCCTGTGTTGTCTTTAGGAATTACTAATACTAGCAATGATTATAGCTCTCCACCTTCGTGGTTTGTACCTCCGTACGTTCCAGTGGATGTGGATTTTACGTCTTCTAATTTACCTATTATTGTGATTGAGACAAATCAAGGACAAGACATTCCCGACGATCCTAAAATTGATGCCACTATGAAAATTATTTACAGAGGTGAAGGGGAGCGAAATTTTTTGACCGATGTGAGCAATGCTTCAATTCTAGACTATGATGGTGCTATTAAAATTGAAGTTCGTGGGTCTTCATCGAGTCTATTGGATAAAAAACAATATGCGTTTACACCCTATGATGATTTAGGAGAAAAAATAAATGTATCGCTTCTAGAAATGCCAAAAGAAAATGATTGGATTCTGAATGGACTTGCATACGATGCTTCGTACATAAGAGATTATATCAGTTATAAATTATCAAATCAAACAGGGAATTACGCATCAAGAGGGCGTTATTGTGAAGTGGTATTAAATGGAGATTTTCAAGGTATTTATGTGTTGCAAGAAAAACTAAAAGCAGATGACAGCCGAATAGATATCAATAAAATTAAAGAAACCCAGTTAACTTTGCCTAAACTTACAGGTGGATATATCACTAAAACGGATAAGATTGAAGGGTCAGATACCGCAGCTTGGTCTATGGACAATTATGCAGGGTACCAAAGTAATTTTGTCCACGAACACCCAAAACCAACAACAGTCCAGCCAGAACAACATGAGTATATTAAAGGGCAATTTGAATTACTTCAAGATAAAGTAACAGCTCCAAGTGATAGCTCCATAATCAATGGGTATCCATCAGTTATTGACATTCCTTCTTTTGTAGATTTTATGCTACTCAACGAGTTTGCTTCCAATGCAGATGCCTATGAGTTCAGTACATTTTTTCATAAAGATCGCAATGGTAAACTAAGAGCAGGCCCTATATGGGATTTTAATTTAACGTATGGTAATGATTTGTTCTTTTGGGGTTATGATAGAAGTAAAACTGATGTTTGGCAATTTAATTACGGAGGAAATGATGGCCCAAAATTTTGGAAAGACCTTTTTGATGATGCGGTGTTTAAGTGTTACTTAGCCAAACAATGGCAAGTGCTTACCGCCACAGGGATGCCTTTAAATTCAGTCGAAATCTTTGCTTTTATTGATGCGACTACAGCACTTATCTCAGAAGCTGTTGAACGTCAGGAAACAGTCACAGAAACTACAGGTGAATTTGATCAACAGATCATTGATATAAAAGATTTTATTTCTGCGCGAATTACTTGGATTTCAAACGAATTAACAGATACTAGTTTGTGTGATAATATCACAACACCGCCTTTGGTAATTTCTAAAATTAATTATAATCCTTTGGTAGATGTAGCATTGGATCCAGATGATTATGAGTTTATTGAAATAAAAAATAATAGCACTTCAACGGTTGATTTGACAGGTATTTATTTTGGAGGTTTAGGTTTTACTTATCAGTTTGAAAACGGCGCCACTGTTTCTGGTGGGGAGTCGATCTTTTTATCTAATAAAAGTGAGTCTTTCTTGTTACGTTACGGATTTAATTCTTTCGGCGAGTTTTCAAGAAACTTGTCTAACGACAGTGAAGATTTAATAATAAGAGATGCCTATGGAAACATTATAGACGAAGTCAAGTACAAGGATGTGTTGCCATGGCCAGAAGATGCAGACGGAAATGGTGCTTTTCTGAAACTTGTTAGTGTGGATTTAGACAATAGTTTGGCAAGTAGTTGGATTGCTCAAAATGATACTGCGGAAAATTTATCTGTAAATGCTTTTCAATATGAAAATTTTGTGAGCTTAGCTCCAAACCCAGTATCGGATAAATTGAAAATTAATATTGCTAAAGGAAAAATTTCAACGATCAAACTGTGGAGTGTTAATGGGAAGTTATACGACACCTATACTCTAAACAATCAACAATTTGAGTTAGATATGAGTAATTTTGAAAATGGTCTTTACCTTTTACAAATTCAAACCGACACAGAATCATTTGTTAAGAAGGTAATTAAGAATTAGATTCCTATTTTATATGGTATCTAAGCCCTAGAAACCCATTGGTTCCTTGGTTGGAGTAATACACATAACTGGGGTCAAATGATAATGCATTAGGATTGTTTGGAGTTGCGATTACGTGTCCATTACTTCCAAATTCTACCCCTGTATCAAAAGGGTCAAACGCCCGCGCAATACTATTGGAAGCTGGTTTAAAGTTGAAGATGTTTTTGATGCCTGCATACAATTCAAATTCTTTAAAACTATAGGTTGACTGTAGGTTCATTATGTTGATAACAGGACTCTTAGGGTCTCTTGTGTCTAGCGGTCCAAGCAGTGGGAGTTTCATGGGGCCAATGACTGTTCCAGATAAATCAAATGTAATTTTGGGGTTGAAGAGAGTATAGCTCACTCTGTAATTCCCTGAAAAATTTTCAGTCAAAAATGGGTATTCGGTTTCGTTATTTTGAATAATTTTTGAATCTATGAATGTCGCCCCTAAATTTACTTTTAGTCCGTTAGCAGACAAGCTATTGATGTTTAAGGTGATTCCTTGAGTGACCGATTTCCCATCTAAGTTGCTATATATAATTTGGTTCGGATTGGTTTCATAATCTGGAAGAATTCTATTTGAGAATTCTGTTTTAAACACACTTAGGTCTAAATCAAAAATGGTTCCAAATTTAGAATACAATTTTTGATTCCAGTTTACATTCACATTCCATGATTTTTCAGGGAGAATATCTTCGGTAAACACAACATCTCTAGCCCCTGTAAGAGCTGCGTGGTCTTCTGTAAATACATTGACTACTCTGTATCCGGTTCCAAAACCAAGACGTACAATAGAGCTTTCATCATTACTGGCCCATTTATAGTTGAGTCTTGGCGTCCAAATATCGCCATAAATAGAATTTCTATCATATCGAATCCCTGAGAGGAGGGTTTGAGAATTTCCGAGTTTCCATTCGTCCTGAATAAAGAGACCTGGAAGGGTAGTGACTTCTTTTGTTTGGGTTGCAGGAGTATTGTCGTCATAACTCGTATATCTATAGGTAGCTCCAACTAGAAGGTTGTGATTTTTTAGTGCTTTGGAATAGATACCTTGAAGAAATCCAATTGTTTGCAATGCGTTATAGGAAGTACTTCCATAAACCGAATTTTGATCGTGATTGTTTAGGCTGTATTGTAAAAATAAATTTTCTGAGACATCATACTTTCCAAACACTTCAATTCTACTTGTATAGATGCTTTCTCCATAGACTTGAGTACCGCCCCTATAATCTGAATTCCAATTCATTTCACCACCCCATCTGTCTTCATAAAAATAGCGAAAAGCGATACTGTTTCTTTTCATTTTAATCTTATTAAAAATTGAAATCCGATGTTGTAAGGTTAAATCGGTAAACCCATCTTCGTTGTTGTCAATTGGATTGGAGTAGTTAAAATAATTGACACCAATCAAACCTTGAACGGATTTTAATCGATATTTAGCTCCGAGATCTACATTTAATTCTCCCCAAGATGTTGTGTAGGCGTCGATGTTAAAGCGATGCACATTTTCAGGAAGTTTTGTAATTAAATTAATGACACCTCCAATGGCTTCCGAACCGTATAGGGTAGAGGCAGGGCCTTTTATCACTTCCACTTGTTTGATGAGTGATTGAGGAATTCCAGACAATCCATACACTGTAGAGAGACCACTTACTAAAGGCAAGCCGTCAATTAAAACCATGGTATTGGCGCCTTCTTGCCCGTTGATATGAATGTCTCCGGTATTACAGATATTACAATTCAGTTGAGGTCTGACTCCATTGATACCTTCAATGGCCTCAAAGAAACTCGCTTTTGGAGTGGCTCTAAAAAAATCAGCCGAATAGAGTTCAATTTGTACGGCACTTTTAAGTTTTGAAACTTGCCTTAGTGTTCCTGAAATGACAACTTCTTCTAAACTGTCATTTTCGAGTGCTATTGTTCCAATATTTGTGGTATTTCCATCCACATTAAGTACTTTAGGCGTGTAGCCAACATACGAAATTACGAGCTTGTTTTCTCCTTTTATAGATGCAATTGAAAAGACACCTTCTTCGTTAGTGAGCGTGCTTTTACCATTTAAACTATTGTATACAGTCGCCCCGAAGAGTAGATTGTGATCTTGGTCTTTAACAACCCCGTTTATTGTTTGCGCCAAAGAGATATTTGTAAAAAGAAAAAATAGGACACAAAAAATATTATGTTTTACGATCAAAGTTGTAAATTTATAGGAATTAAAAACAATTGTTCACCACTGCAAAACTAATGAAAAAAACCAAGGAAAAAGAACATTATTTAAAGGAAATCTACAGACTGGAAGCCAATGGTCAAACAATCTCAGTATCAGGTCTTTCGGAAGTATTTGGTATTTCTAAATCTTCGGTTTCAAATATGGTTAAAAAGCTGGTAGCTATGAAATTGTTAAATTCCGCGCCGTATAAAGCCATCGAGTTGACTTTGGAAGGACGGGAGCTCGCTCGCAGTATTGTAGCAAAACACCGCCTGATTGAGTTGTTTTTGGTAGAGGTCATGGGGTTTGATCCTGATAATGTTCATGAAATTGCTGAAGAAATCGAGCATATAGACAGTCCTCCATTTTTTAGAAAAGTAAAACAAATGTTAAGTCAACGTGACATAGATCCGCACGGAAGTCCTATTCCCGATGTTGAGTTTTAAATGCACGCTTCAAAACGTTTTAATCTTAATTTGTAACCTAATTTATTGTGAGATCAAGAGTTTCTTTTGGCAACTCCACAATCACTTCGTTTTTACGGTTAAAAAATTCGTAAGGTGCATTGTATCCCAAAAAGTAAAAACGGTTTGTATACGCTATTCCTTGTTTGTCTAAAGCCAATTTTAACTGCTGTTTATAGGTTTCAATTTTCTCATCATTTGCCCAACCTTTGAAGGCTATGGCAGCAACCGTTTTTGCAGGTTCTTCAGTAAATACTATTTGTGACTGATTGGGTTGAGGTAGTGTTTCTTTATCAAATTTCTTTGGAACCATAAAGAGCATGGTCATAGAATCTTCTAATGACATAGCTACAGGAGAAGTCATCGCAATTTTTTCGTTCCGATCATTATCTCCAAAAATATAGCCTGCTAAAATTGAGAATCCCTTACTGGAGGATTCTTTGTAATTTTTGGTGGAGAGTTTGACAGACGTAAATAAAGTGGATTCATAAGTCCGTATTTCAAAGTTGTCATATGTTTTAGTGACATCGTAAGGATACGTTTCAATATTTTTCTGGCTCTTTAAGGCAAAAAGTTGAATGACGATAAAAGCGATGAGTAGGATTCCAAGTATAATTGATACGATCTTCATTAGGGTTTTTAAGTGTTTGGTTGTTTTCATTTTTAGAAACGACTGTTTTGATTATTTAAGTCGAACAAACAATAAACAAAAAAAATCTGCAAGAATAAAATTTTATTTATGTGAATATGATACTGGTTATTTTTTAACCAAAAAAAACCTACGCAAGCAAGCTTGGTAGGTTTCTCAATGTGTAGTGAATTGTGACTAATTCAAATCTACTGTACTGATACATCAAACGTTGCTATAATATCCGATTCACCACCTGCATCTTCAAGGCCAGTATTCGGTTTAGTAGGAGTATGACGCAATGTAAACGTTAATGTTCCAGTGCTCACTGCTCCTGCAACCAATGTAAACTCGGTGCCTAAATAATCTCCATTAGAATCAAAATTATCATAGGATGTTGTAACATCTAATCCTCCTGTTGTTGTGTAGAAGAATTGGTGTACATCACTTTCCTCTTCTACCTCTTCTGTAATATTTTCAGCTGGATCTTCAGTTTCATTAAGCAGAACAATGCTTCCGCTGTATGTAACACCGGTAGCTAAATCACCATTGGTAATAACGGGTGCATTAGGACCATCTCCGTCCAAATCACGAGTCTGTAATATAATCGCTGCCCCTCCGTCATCTGGTATAAGAGTTACGGTTAGTGTAGTGATTACTTCTTCTTCGTTTACAGCTTCAGGAGCGTCGTCTTTAGAACAACCGATAAATAACAAGCTAGTAAATACTGCTGCAGTTAAAAATTTCATGTTTTTCATTTTTTTGTTTTTGAATTGTTAAATTAGTAATTGATTTTAAGATTAAATAAAAAGTTTCTGCCCAAATCATCTGCATAATTGCGCAAACGGTTCAGGTAGTTTCGATAGGACGTGTTGAGTACGTTTGTAACTCGAAGTCCTACCGTTAATTTTGATTTTTTGTTGATATTAATGTCTATACTCGAATTAAAATTAAGCAAGTGGTAAGCGTCTGGAGTAGAGCTTACATCAACCATTTCCCACGTTTGGGTTTCTGGCATGAATACTTCAAAATTAGTATCGGGATAGTCATTTTGTTTAAAATTATACGCGCTTTGTAAAGACAGGCGAATGTTATTGAATTCAGGATTTTGATAGACAATTTCATTGCTTATGTTTACAGGGGGCATGCTAATTAATGGCTCGTTAAGAGAACGGTCATACCCTTTGACCAATGAGAATTGACTGTTTAAACGACAATTTTTAGCCAAAGCATAACTGGCATCTACATCTACACCCAACAATTGAGCATTTGTTTGGCGGTATTCCCACACTTGAAAGTTTCCTCTTAGCGTTTGTTGTACATCAACAGGTTCATTCACTATAAAGCCAGAAATGGTATTAATGTAAGGATTTACATTAAAACTAAATAGATCGTTCTCCTTTTGAAATGTCAATGCAACTTTGTGAGCTATTTCAGAGTTGAAGCTTAAATCTCCCAGTTCGATTCGAGCGGCGGAATGGTGCAAGCCTTCACTAAAAAGTTCTGAGGAATTTGGCGCTCGTGATGCAATAGAATAGTTGAAAAATAATTTATAATCCTCACCAAGTTGGTAGTTCGCTCCTAAGGTTGCTGAACCATTATTGAAATTTAGTTGTGGGTTGGTTAAAATTTGATTTTCTAATTCCTTGACCACAATTTCAGGGAAGAGCTGGTCATAATTACGGGATTCCCAAAAAGAAGTTTTATAAAATTTAAAAACATCCATATGGGTATAATCATACCTCGCTCCAGCTTCCAGAAGCAGTTGCTCATTCCATTGGTAATCGACTACAAAATACATTCCTAAGTCATTCATTTCATAATCAGGAATCAATCTTCTAACCCCTGTATTTGGGTTTGCAACGTTTTTTTGATACCGAGTCATGATTCCAGATTTCAATGTAATGGCATCTGTCAAATGAGATTCTAAATCCAGTAAAACGGTGTGCGTGTCTAATTGTAAATCAGATGCAGCCTTGTTTTTGTCATCCCCTCGTCTGACATCAAACTCAAGCCGATTGTTTCTTTGAAAATCATATTGGATGCTTAGTTTTCCAAAGTTTTCAAACCTTTTGAATCCCTTTATAGTGGCCAAATGATGTGTTACATCTTGCCTTGGAGAATCGATATTATATGTAAAATCGTTTATAATTAAAGGTACTTCGCTGCTTAGAGCTCTAATTTGATCCCTTGCTCCGCCCAAATGTGAAGCTGCTAAAATGCCAATCTCATTTTTGAAGATTGAATAATACCCTTCCATACCATAATCAAAACGGTTGAAACCTACTTTTAGAGAGGCGCTTCTCTCAAAAATTCCTGTATTGCTCAATACATAGTCGGGAGCTTCAAAATCCCCAAAGCGTTTCAACGTTCCTTGCAGGGTTGCATGCCATCCGTTTTTATAACTTTTAGTCAATTTAGAACTCAACGCTGAACCACGTCCATTACTGGCTGCTGTCATCATGCTTTTGCCATACAAACTATCTTTTACTGGAACTTTTGAGGATTCAGCAATAATAACGCCTCCTACTGCATCGCCACTAAATTGAAGTCCACTGGCACCTTTGAGGACTGTAAGGTTGTTAACGGAGTTTATATCAATGTTAGGAGCGTGTTCTGCGCCCCATTCTTGATCTTCCATTCGCACTCCATTATTAATAATGACCACACGACTGCTGTGAAGTCCGTTAATCATGGGTTTTACAACGGTGTTTCCTGTGTTTAATGATGAGACTCCGCTCAAACTTTTTAAGGCATCACCAAGAGAACCACTACTAAAACGTTCCAACTCTTCTTTGTTTATAGTATTCTCAAGAATTGTTTTGGATTTGTTGGTATAGGCACTCCCTTCAATTGTAATTTGATTGAGTTCTTCTATATGGTGTTCTAGTTTAAATGATTTATTGGTATCTCCAGAAACTTTAACAGTAAATCCTTTTGTCAAACAATAGGGGTGTGAAACCTGTATGTAATAGGTGTCATTACAAAGGTTTGAAAAAGTAAATGTCCCATCAAATCCAGTCTGAACTGCTTGTTCAGTATTGGCAATAATAAGGGTGACCCCGACGAGCAATTGGCCATCGTGATTATCTGTTACTGTACCGGAAAGTGAGTTGTCACAATTTTGTGACATTGTAGTAATACTGCTAAACAGCAATACCAATAATGCATAGGTGCGCATAAATTCTTAATTAACATTAAACGTATGAGTTTGTTAGTTAAGAGAATACAGGGGGTGCGCGCAGTTGTTTATTGGTTAATGTAGGGTAGTGAAATTGTAAGGGTGTAAAGTCTGTACTTAGCTTTACAGAGATTTGTGTTAGTAATAGGTCAGGATATTTAGCAATATCATAACTGACAGTTGTATGATGAAACGCACATACTTCACAAGTTTTTTCAGATTTATGTATGTGAGTACTCTGGTCGTTACAAGTAACGTCTTCGTGCCCTTCTATCATATGGCTAAACTGAATTGCAGTCGGGAGTATTAAAGCTAATAAAAGCAATACTGCTGCAATATTTTTACCAAGATGATTTTTTAGATACATTTTCTATTAAAACAATGTGCTAAATTAATAAATAATTTTAACTAAAAGAGTCTTAAAAATAATTTTGTAGACAAACGAGAATTAAAATAGAACTAATTTGAAGGGTGGCAAATAAAATTAAGCGTTGAAATCAAGTGTTTGATTCGATTCGCTCGTTGCTAAGTCAGAGCTGTTATGAGGATGTGTTTTTGGGGTAATCAACGTTACTGTCTGATGATGCCCAAGAAAACTTTCTTAACTCTAACAATTCATTTTTGTACAATTCGTAATCAATTAACTCTACTCTAAACACGCCACTCTCACTCATTCCTAAAACTTATAATTTGCTCTAAACATTATTCCTCGACTATTTTGTAATGATAAAGAATTGTATGAACTCTCATCTGCAGTTCTTACACCTGGATGATAGTATTTCTCATCCAAAATATTGTTTACTAACACTCCAAACTTAAAGCCCTTGAAGACCTCATAACTAATGTTAGCATGAAGCACTGTAAATGCATCCACTTTGTCAAGTGGGTTTGAGCTTCCAAAAGTTTCAATACCTGTTAGTCTATCCCCAACATAGTTGGCTCTAAGGTTAAAGTTTAACTTTTTGAAAGCAAGAACATTAAATCCTGCACTTATTGCATCACTTGGAATATCACTAATACGCTTATCGACACTCTCATTATTTGGATCTAAATAAGTGTAATTTGCCCAAAATGAGAAAGCATTATATTCATAATTCAAATATGCTTGTAAACCGCGAATATTATTACCTTCAGCGGACCCTTGATTTTGTGTTAACCCCCCATCTATCGCAACTGTTGTTACTACATTGGAATATTTAGACATAAAACCGTTTACTTCAAAGCTTAATCCTTTAACAAGTTTAACGATCGCGGAAACTTCAAAGTTTTTAACCTTTTCTGGCTCCAAACTTGGATTGGCTATCCTCACATCTGTCGTTGAGTATTTAGTTAAAAAAGAGGCATCCTTAAATGCTTCTGAATAAATCGCTTTCAGAGTAAAAGCATCTTCCTTGCTGTAAACCAAAGCCGCTCTGGGATTAAATACAAACCCATATCCACCTGTTGAACGTACTAAGTTGTAATCAACTCGACCACCTAAAGTCGCTGAGAAATTTTCTGTAAAAGAATATTTTCCTTGGGCATAGTACCCAATATCTAATTTATTTGAAGTGTTACCACCATCAATACCCACTGTTGAAGAAGCATCTAAAGTTTCGTCAGGGTCTTCTGATCCACTGGTTAGGTAGTTCATTTGAAAGATACCTTGTCTAAACTCTACTCCTGTTACAATATTGAAATTGTTCTTTTTGTAGAATAATTTCGTCTCATTTCTAAGTTGATTTGAAGACCTGTAAAAATAAGTAGTACTTAAGGATGCAGGAGTTTCTGAAATTAAATTATCAAACCCACGTTTATTGTTATTATAAGCAAGAGCGGTTGTTAAATTTGTATCTCCATCAAGAGTGTGTAATCTGTAGGAAGCTAAATTTGAAAAATATAAATTTTGATTAATTTTCTTTTCATATTTAAGATATACTGAACTATTCCAAGTTATCCATCTTGATAAATCAGGTGATCCAACCCGCTTAGATTTTGTGTACCAAGGTAACGCCCCTGTGTTACTTCTGAAGCTTTCTATTCCAAAAGTAAATCCTTCTATTTTAAGTTTTGTATTAACATACCAGTCGTCTTCACGGTTGTTAAAACCTATTTCTGGGTTTTGGTCATACATAGTTTTGTCTAAAGCTTTCATTCGATCTGCGCCAACTTGATTTAAAGTCACTGTTGGTCCAGCAGTTGTATAATCAAAATATGGAGATGTAGTTCCATTATTGTCTATAAACGATTGTGCATCATCTCCGGTTAAAGGAGTTGATTCAGAAAGGTAGTCATAGGTGTCAGGATTGTAATTATATCCTTGGTCAGTTAAGTCCATTTCATCTGAATGAAAAAGTCTTGCTGTTACTGAAAAATAACCGTTCTTGAGTTTTCTATTAAACATAGCATCTACAAACCTAGTATCCCAAGTTCCATAATTCGTCTGAATGTCTGCAGAAAACTTATTATCGCCATTAAATTGTGCGTCTTTAGTAATTATATTTATAACAGCTGAAAATGCATTGGCTCCATACATAGTAGAGGAGGGTCCATATATCACTTCTATTTGTTTGATATTCGATAATGGTATTTGACGATTAATAACGGCATTATCTGAATTTAAATCGTTTTCTTCAATACCATCAATAAGTAATAAGAATTTATCATTCAGTGTCGAACGGTATCCTCTAGGATATACAAGTACATATCCTGGACCACTCGATTTTGAAAGTGAGAATCCTGGCAAATCACGAAATACTTGTTCGATATCTAAATACCCTCTATTTTCAATATCCTCACTAGTAAGTACATAGATTGAAGCGGGAGCCTCATCTAAAGTTTCCTCAAACTTGGAAACAGATGTGACAGTAATTCCTCCAAAATTCCTGTATTTGTTTATGAGTTCTTTGAAGATATAGGGGTCATTAGATCTAAAGGCATAGTCTGAACTAAAATCTAACAACGCATTTATATCCATAACTGCTTGATCCATAGAGTCCATCATAATAGAATTCATTGCGATAAGTCTTAGTGCATCTTTGTATTTTACTTCATCAAATTTAAAAGCTTCTAGACAGCTTCTTAGTTTTTTGTCAACCTCTTCAAACCTTCCAATATTGTACTCGTTTTCTAGTACATTCAAATCACATTCAGTTTTTACTTCTTGTGAATATCCAATAAAAGTCAGTGCATAAAACACACTACAAAAGACAGTTTTTAGTAACAGAAATTTTTTCATAATTTTTTAATTGTTAATCACAACTAATATACGACAATTTATATACATCGTAAATATACTAATAAAGTAGTGTTCTAAAACTATACATTGATTATTCCTATTCTTTGTTTGTAAGAGTATCTAATTGATCTCGATGGAAAGTGGGGTGTATAATAAGATAAGTTTCAATTAATTTTGTTTAAAAATTTAAAGTAAAATCGAACTAATTTGAAGTACATCTATTTAAAATAGTCAAATAAATAGGCTTCTGAAAAGTAAGGGTAATTTAATTTCTCACTAAGCGTTTTGTATCGCATTCTAATTTGATTTTTTTCTGACGCTAACTTGGAGTCCTCATACATGTAAATCAAATATATTAGTTTAATAAACTCCTCATAACTGTAACGGCATTCATTCAAACTAAAATGATTAAAATTTTTAAGTGCTTCAGCTTTGTTGTCACTTAGTTTGTAATAAAATGCACTCATCAAATAAAATGAGTTTAGGTGATGCTTCTGATGCAATAATTTTATTGTCAGATCTGATTTTTCAACTAAAAACTGCATAACTTTTATGTTTTTTGTCAGTATAGCTGTGGTAAACAGTTCATATGAGTAATCTGTTGAATTTTTTCTTATTGAATGGACTTTGTAGTAATTGGTTAAAATACTTGTTACATTGGGAGTATTGGGAGTTAAAAATTTTAATGCTAGTAAACGGCTGCATAGTATAGGGTGTAAGTCTTTGCGGTAAATTAAATCCTTGTCCAGTACTTTTATTTTCTTATTATTTAGAAAATTTTTAAACTGTAACACTGCATTATTAAATAGTTCAATTTCTTCAGATGTATTGATGCGTTTCAACGAGCTTGCCCATTTCCCATAGTAAGAATTTAAACTTGAGTAATCTACAAAAGTTAAATAGATGCAATTCAAAAAATTGATGTTTTTAATCAATATTTTGTGAACTCGATTTTCTTTTCGAAGAATGAGTCCGACAGAATTTCCTACATAAAGTAACTCTGAATAGCTAAAATTTGAATAATGCAGTTCCTTTAGGTTAAAGATCGCATTAATCAATGAATACTTTTTTTTATAAAACAACTCTCTTAAAAGCAAGGTAATAAAATCAACAAAATCTTCAGCGCTTCTTTTGGTTCTTTTTACAAGTTCTAAAATTTCAGCCTCATTGTCGTCGTATAAAGATTTGTAAGTAATTTGAAATAATTTTGTTTTTTCCTTAAAACTATAGTTTTGTGAAAAATGAAAATAGTTGTTATAGCCAACAAATTGTGCCAATGTGTTCAGCGTTTTAGTGTTTGGTTTAGTATAAGGAACTAATTCGTACATCCTGCGCAGTGTGTTATAGCTAATTTCAACATCTAGCAATTCCAAAATTGTATTTGAAATCATTTCACAGTCCCCTCGATTTTCTACTTTTTTTCCAAATTTAGCTTCAACTTCTTTTTTTAGTTCAATAATCATACTAATTTTATGTATCATTTATGTATCAAATGTACAATTGTTTTTTAATAAATTTGAGAATATCCGTTTTTTTAGTTTAACAATTTATTGTAGACTACAATGAGCGACTTAAGGATTTAAAAGTACTTACATAACATTACGTTCTTTTATCAATCAACACGAACATATTCAAATGACATAGAGAAACAAGTTAAAAACAACAATAAAATAAAATAAAATGGCAAGAGATTATACAAAGTACACAGTAAAAGGAGTAGGTGAAAAATTAAACAAAAGACAGCTTGTTTTTGAAATAGTTAAAAATTGGGCTGCAAAGAAAAAACCATCTTTAAAAGTGATGACCAATACTTTTAAAGATGAAATACAAGGCGGCAAAGGTTTTATAAGAAAAAATGCAGAGGTAAAAGATCCAAATCGCTTTAATATGCAAGAGCCTTTACGTATTAAAAATGGTACTAAAGTGGTGGTCTCTAACCAATGGGGTACAAAAAATATTGCAAATTTTTTAGAGTTAGCGAAAAAACTAGGCTACAAAGTCGAAGCTTTAGAAGCCGAAGCAACTAAAAAAGAAGCTGCACCAGCAATTAGCCCCTTAACAAAAGAACAAATTGCAGAATATAAAGAGCGCATAAAAGATGATGTTGATGGCAATTATGATGATAACTCGTACTATGCTCTCAGAATCCATGATGATTTGGTGGAAGACGGAGATATTGCTTGGGCAGATACTATAATACAAAATGTTGTTGAAGCATGCAAGGATTTTAGATCTATAGAAACTGTATGCGAAAAATTACTGGAGCGTGAAGAAATGGATAGGTTTTGGTCAATGGTAGCAAAAGCAGAAGCGATGGCAGAGGATTCAAGTGACTTAATTTCATTAGCGGACGTAGTCGAAGAGTCTGACAGTACCAAAAGCGAGGCACTTCTAAAAAAGGCCGAAGATAAAGCAGAATCCGTAGGAAACTTAATAAATATAGCTGAAAAGGTTGAAGACAATAATAAAGATTGGGCAACAAAAATCTACAAAAAAGCAGAGGGTAAAGCTGACGGTTTGTACGACACTAAATCGTTAGCCGAGGCCGTGAGAAAAATAGATCAGGACTGGTCTGTAAAGATTTACAAAAAATCGGAAGCGCTTTGTGACTATGCTCAAGATTACATACGATTGGCTGAAATAGTATTAGAATTTGATAAAAAATGGACTGTTGAGTTATTAAAGAAAACTGAAGAAAAAGCAGAGAGTTTTTCTGATTTGAGCGAATTAGGTGCTGCTTACGGTAATTCGGATGGATTGGCTAATAAAGAAAAGGCAGCCGAGTATTTTGAAAAAGCATTTCCACTAATAGACGACCAATGGGACAAAGATAATTTATTAGAAGCTGCAAAGGAATGTTTAGGGATGCAACATGCATTTACTCAAAAAATGAGAAAACTTGTCGATGAGGCTAAGCCAAAACTAAAATTAGCTCAGCAGTTTTTCCCATCTTACAACTTAGCCTGGGGTAAAGAAATCACCTTAAACCTTGCTAATGGCCCATCTTGCGATACTATAGAATATTTCAACATTCAACTGAATTTGGAAACCAATGAAGTTGTTGGTCATGTAGAGGCAGATGATGCCTTGCAGCGTTGGTTTGGTGAGTGGGAAGTAGGTATTTATGATGGTTATTATGATCACAAATCGTATGATGGTGTAGTCAGAATTTTTGGAGAAGATGAAAATGGACAGCAATGGTGTATTGTGGGCCACAATGTGTTTGAAGAAGTGGAAGAAGGAGAACTACCAAACGGGGCTACAGGCGAAGAAATTTGGGATGTTTTAGGAAATGGAAAAGCTATTTTTGAATTATACCAATATATCAAAATAAATGGAGAGTAGCATTTTATAAAAATATAACAACTAATAAGCATGGCAAGAGATTATACAAAGTACACAGTAAAAGGTTTGGGAGAAAATCTTAACAAAAGACAACTAGTTTTTGAAATTGTAAAAGATTGGGCAAGCAAAAACAACCCCTCTTTAGAAGATTTCCAAGCTGCATTTCCAGATGATGTTCAAGGTGGTAAAGGATTTATAGCAAAACAATCTGAGGTGAAAGATGCCAAACGTTTTAACATGCAAGAACCATTGACCATTAAAAATGGTATGCACGTGGTTGTATCTAATCAATGGGGTGTTAAAAATATTGATGCCTTTTTAAGCTTAGTCAATGGCTTAGGATACAATGTAATAAAGGGAGCTGATAAAGCAAATGATATTAAATTTACAACGGAACAAATCAACAAAATTGCTAATGCAACTTGGTTCTATGAAATAGATACAGTTCTAGTGGAAGCTCTAGGGCTTGAACCTTACACACCGATACCTTCATTGGAAATAGAACCGTTTCTGGAAGAATTGGTAGAAAACAGATCTTTTAGCGGCATAGAAACAAAGTTGCCTTATTATGATATCACTCGAACCGTCCACAAAATTTATGGCAATCTTTCCTATTTGTCGTGTTATGGTGAAGAAGGTAAAGGCGATAAAACCAATATTGAATACTCAAATATTTGGGCTGATTTACTGAAAAAATTAGAAACCAAAGCCACAAATGCTGATGAGTATTGGGCATTAGGCGAATCATCACTGGAGAAGTTTTCGCCTTTTGAGGACAAAGACGAAATGGAGGCTTTTGCTCATTTGGTTTATGAAAAAGCAATTGATTTAGATTCGGACATTAGTTGTCTTACTGTGATGGTAAATCGTCTTGAATCAGAGTATTACACTAACACAGAATTATTAAAAAAATTAGGTGTTAAAGTATTAAGTTTAGCCGAGTCGTTTCAAGATTATGCCTCAATTTGTTTTAATGATAATGAAGAAAATCTTTTTCCAGAAGAAGTTTTTAATCAAGCGCTCGATAAGGTTATTGAATTAAAAGAACAGGCTCCAGAAGATGAACTAGAAAATCTGATTTTGCTTTTGGCAGATGATGAAGATTTACATGACAAAATAAAGCAGTTAGACCCTAATTTCACACCGCCAACTTATTAAAATAGAGTTCCCATTAAATATCAATCATTAAAATGAAAAATTTGAATAAAAAAGGACAAACAAAATATCGTATTAATGATGAGCAACTTTTAAAAGATGTTCTGTTCCATGATTATCAAATCATAAAAAAAATGCGAGCCCCTGATGGTAACAAAATTAAAATGCTTTCCACTTTATTTTCAATAAACCCAAACTGTTGGAGAGTTGTAGGCATCACACCAGCTGCTCTAGAAATTTTTGCAGAAAACAAATACAAAAAGGTGCCCAGAATGGGGATAAATCGCTCTCATATCAAACAGAGACATTCTTTTTACCAAAGCTTATTAGACTCGGAAATATCCAATAAACATGAATTTTGGGAAAAATATTACAATAATGATATGACAGTACTTGCAACTTCATCAGAAAATATGAAGAATGATTCTTCCATATTAGACAAATCTATACATGTTCCTAATGATCATAGAGATCTTTTTAGAACCTCTGGTTATGCATGGAAACATAAGGAAGAGGAAGAAGTTTTTTTAAAAGAAATTCACTTTAAGTTCAAAAATAAAGAACCATTGAAGCTGCTTAATCAGAGGGAAATAAACTAGATAAGATTATAATAATTTGAAATTACTCTATATAGATTTAGATGGTGTGGTGGCAGATTTTGTATCAGCCATGAACTCCCATCCGTCAAGGAACCAACCACCATATGATTTAGACCCAGACACCATTCCAGGTCTTTTTAGAAATTTAGAGCCTATAAAAGATGCCATAGCATCCGTGAATAAGTTACTCAATTCAGATAAATATGAAGTTTATATTCTGAGTACAGCCCCTTGGAATAATCCGTCTGCATGGACTGACAAACGTCTATGGATAGAAGAGCAATTTGGCGATAAAATAAACAGAAAACTTATCCTAACACACCGAAAGGATTTAGTTAAAGGAGATATTTTAATTGATGACAGACCCAATAATGGCGCCAAGGATTTTGAAGGTCAGTGGCTTCAGTATGGCTCCGAAATATATCCGGATTGGAATTCTATTTTAAAATATTTATTATAAAATTTCCATTCAAATTGAAGCCGTATATTTGAGTATTCCTTTTTTTGCAACCAATTAACAATATGAAAGCACTCTCAAAATCACGATTTAAACAAGGATTAGAATGTCCTAATAAACTCTTTTTTTCAAACAGTAAAGAAGTGTATCACAATATAAAAAATGAAGATCCCTTTTTACAAGCCTTAGCCAGTGGTGGCTTTCAAGTGGAAGAGTATGCCCGTTTACAGTATCCAGGAGGAGTTTTAGTAGATGCACCCTATGAAGACAATGACTATCAAGATTTGGCAGATCAAACATCTAAGCATTTAAAACGAGAAAATGTAGTCATTTATGAGGCTGCTTTTTATGTTGATGATTTATTTATTCGAACGGATGTACTGGTGAAAAAGGGAGCTGATATTCAACTGATTGAAGTCAAAGCAAAATCAATAGATCCAAATAACGACTATAATTTCATAGGCAGTAAAAAAAAGTTAGTAAGCAGTTGGAAACCGTATCTTTTTGATTTAGCATTTCAAACACACGTCGCTAAACTCTGTTTGCCAAATTTTAAAGTCACCCCTTTTTTGTGTTTGGTCGATAAATCAAAAGTAGCCACCGTAGAAGGGCTCAATCAGTTTTTTAGAGTTAAACAAACAACCGATAAACGAACAGGAGTCGATGCTTTAGTAGATGATAAGCGTCAGTTAGGTGAAAACTTGTTACACCAAGAAGATTTATCTGATATCGTTTCAAAGATTCACTCGGGTGAATATTCCTATTATGATAATTTAAATTTTCACGAAGCCATTGATTTGTTAAGAGATGTTCGCTTAAAAGATTATTACCCAAATTGGCCTGCACAATTTTCAGCTTGTAAAAATTGTGAATTTAAAAAAGACCATTCCGAAACTGCTGAACAAAAAAAATCCGGTTTTGATCATTGTTTTAAAACACAATTTCAATGGACAGAAACCGATTTTAAGACCCCTAATATTTTTAATATTTGGGACCTAAAGGATCCAAAATTGATGGAACAAGGTTTGTTATTTAAATCACAACTCACATTAGAAGATATCAAATACAAAGAAGCCCCCGGTAAATTGAGTAGGACCGAACGTCAGTGGTTGCAGATCGAAAAAGAACGCGATAAGGATTTTTCTGAATTTGTTGATAAAGAAGGTTTAAAAGCCGAAATGGATTCTTGGGTATATCCATATCATTTCATTGATTTTGAGACGTCAACAGTACCGCTCCCATTTCATACTGGTCGCAGACCTTATGAGCAGATAGCCTTTCAGTTTTCACACCATATTTACCACGAAGATGGACGTATTGAGCATGCCAACGAATACATCAATACCGTCCAAGGTGAGTTTCCTAATTTTATATTTGCTCAACATCTTTTAGATGCATTAGTTCATGATGAAGGCACTATTTTTAAGTATTCAACACACGAAAATACCATTCTAAATGCCATCAGAGACCAGCTCAAATCCAGTAACTATCCATTCAAAAATGAGCTTGTTTCCTTTATAGAATCTATAAGTCATCCAAAAGACAAACACCCTGATCCATGGAAAGTTCCAACGCGACTTTCTGGAAATGGAACTCGAGATATGGTTGATCTTTGTGCTGTCATTAAAAAGTACTACTATAATCCTCATACCAACGGTTCAAATTCGATTAAAAAAGTGCTTCCGGCAGTTTTAAAATCAAGCCAATTTGTTCAAAATAAATACAGTAAATCTATTGAAACAATTGGAGTAGGGAGTAAGAACTTTCCTTCAAATCACACTTGGTTAGAAGAAGAAAATGGCGAAATACTCAGTCCATACAATTTGTTACGTCCATTGTTTGAGAACTTCAGTGAAGCTGAAATTGCTAACACCTTATCAGAAATGTATAACATTAATGATGGGGGTGCCGCCTTAACAGCCTATGGGAAAATTCAATATACGGATATGACCAAAGAGGAAAGGCAGGAAATCTCAAAAGCACTGAAACGCTATTGTGAACTGGACACCTTGGCAATGGTCATGATCTATGAACACCTAAAATCTTTAGTGTAATGAATTTAGATATTGAATTACCCGAATTTATTACACCATTAATGAAAAAATGGTTAATTCAATATAAATTAGACTTTCTAACTAGCTTGACATCTATCGGTCTTTTTCATTGGGATTATTCTCCAAACAAACGTAAACCAGAAAAACCCCGAAGAATTCCAAGGTTAGATGCGAGATTTGAATTTAAAGATTCAAGTTTTAAAAATTCAATTTATTTTTTTGAAATAGATTCTAAAACATTGCATGTCTTTGAGTCTTCTGGTATTGATTTAGGAGGTCTAAACATTGCACATGAATACCTTTTACAAGAAAGCGAGTTTGTTCAAACAAAAGTTTTGATAAAAATGATACGGTAGCCAAAAAGAATTGAGCTAGGATGTATATCTTTTTCAAATGAATTTTAGAATACAAACGCTAAAGGACTCATAGAATTATCACGAAAAGTATTCTAAAAAATACGATGTACTAAAAAAGTTCTTGTACATATTTTTATTTGCTTTGGTGTATGCCTCTAACTGTGATTTTTTACCAGTGCTGTAATAATGATATTTAAAAATGTAAACATACTGCTGAAATAACTTCTCATAGGAGCGGTTAAAATTATTAAAAGAAATGGACCCAAGCCAAATCTCACAGCTATTTCTGTCTTCAATTTTGCAGTAATAGAGTAAATTCATCAATACAAAGTTTTCATAGTGCTCAAACTTATAAAAGGATTTGGAAGTAGAAAACTCTCTTAAATTATCGATAATCCATTTCATGACCCCAAAATTTTTAGTAACAATACTATTAAAAATGATTTCAAAAAAGTAATCAATATTTGTTTGCGTTTTTAGTTGATTTTTTAGCGAATAATCTTCAAGAATTTTCAGATGGTCAACCTCAGGATGAAATAATTCTTGAGCTACAATTCTACTTTTCAAAATAGGATGAAATTGTTTTTGATCTGTAAGAACAAAGAAGTTT
>JABAYY010000030.1:5748-14053 GCA_018608765.1 Flavobacteriaceae bacterium | reverse complement strand
AAACGAAACTTTTAAATAAGAGCCATCTCCAACCCGTAAGAACAAAGAAGTTTTTTTTTGGATTGTTATTTAAGTAGATGTTTAAATTTAAAACTCCTTCGCAGAATACCTTGATTTCACTGTCTTTAGAGTTTTTGTAAATGAACCTTATGAGTTGACTGTAATATCCTTCAAGGTTTTCATAATCGACATAGATCAGTGTCACAATATTTTGAAAATTTCTATTCAAAATAAGTTGTTGTTCGCTTTTTTGATTGAGATCTATATGATGACACAAAGGACCTATACAAGTTCCTAAATAAATAATATCCTCGAATATAAATTCGGAAGGATTCATTTCTTTTAAACTGAAAACTTTAGATAATAGCTTATAGTTTTTTGTTAAAATTAACTCTCTAACAAGGTGTACAAATTTCAATAAGAAAGAGCGCCCATGATGCAAATGATCTGTTACATAATTTAAAACGCGTTCATCATTATTTTTTTGTAATAATTTGAAAAATTTAAAATCCGATTCCCATTTATTTTTATAACTGTAGTTGATTATAAAATCGTTGTAGTTCTCATAACCATTTAACTTGGATAAAGTATCTAAGGTGTGATTGCTTGGTTTTACGGACTTCACAACTCCAAAAAACCGTCTTATGGTATTGTAGTTCAATTCAATACCCGTTTCAATGGATATGATTTCACTCAGTCGCTTTGAATTATTATAGTTATTTATTTTGAAGCCAACCTTTTTGTGTGTGATTGTTTTTAAAATAGTTATCATAAATCAAATGTACAATATATGTACATTATTTTTTATGACTTAAACATATATCTACATAAAAAACATACGATACATCAAATAGAGTCTTTAATTTTTCCTTTTTTGTGCTGTTGGAGCCAGCCAAACTGTTTCGCAATAAATTAGAGGCACGGCTGGTGCAAATAGTAGCGGGTTCTTCCAATGGAATTGGAATGGATTAAATGCATTTACGGACGATAAGAAACCGTTTATATACAACGGAGATCCTTACATATTATATAAAATACAGTTGGGAATCAATACGATTCCTCTAACTGTAGGAATTAAATAAAATATAAAAATGAAAAAATATACAGTATTAAGCCTACTTACAGTTCTATCCTCATTACAGCTAGCAGCCCAATCAAAAACCTTTAATTATCAGACGTGTGTTCGTAACAGCTCTAGCGAGCTGATTGTAAATAAAGACTTTCATTTTTAGTTTACAATCACACTCGTAGAGATCTTACTATAACCAACTGATAAACTTCAATTAGTTACACTATCAAATTATTGAATTATTAATTTCTTAGTCACCATTCTTTCTCCTAATGAAAGCTTCATGTGATAGATACCACTAGCAATAGCACTATTTAGTTGTATTGTATTCTCGCCTTTTTGTTGAAGGTATGAACTGTGCACCAACTGTCCTATAGAATTATATATTGAGAATAGTGTTTCTTTTGTTAGGTTAGGTAAGTTTATAGTAAAATTACCATTTTTGGATGGGTTTGGATAAACAGAAAATGTTAATTCTGAAGTTTCCACATTTCCAAAAGTGCTGGAATTAAGAAAATAAACACCATAATCTTCGATTTGAGCTAAATTTTGATTTGGTTGATAACAAGGATTATTGCTGGTAGTATATATTTGAACACTCAATCTAGCTCTAAGCAGCTCATTTTCTACAACAGCAATACTGGGGGTAGTTATTGAAAACGATAAATCTGTGCCACTGTATGCAATTTCATTGGCATCAGTAAAATCCCCATCGTTGTTATAGTCAATAAACAATACATTATAACTTGTTTCACTGGCTTGATAAAGATGTGAAATAATTACATCATATGTGGTGTCCAATTCAAGAATTGTATTATCAGTGCAAGTGTAGTCTTGGTAGTACCCTCCATCAGTTCTAGAACCTCCAGAACTTTTTCTTATCGTATTTAATTGAAAATAAGTTGATCCCACATCATTACCATTTTGAGGGTCTGCTCCTGAGGGACTACAAACAGCAGCGATTGAGCTACTTGAAACGATAATGTTTTTAGTTGTAGTATCAGGACCATTTGTGTTATTGGCCGTTAGAGATACTGATTTCTGTCCAGATGAAGAAAAAGTAACCAAAGGATTTGTTTCTGTTGAAGTTGAAGGGGATCCACCTTGGAACGACCAAGTATAGGATGTAGCGTCCCCTAACGAATAATTGTTAAACTCAACTGTATTACCAACACATATGATTTCAGTTGTTTCAAAATCTGCTATGGGTGTTCCAATACTATTACATGTAGAAATATTAGCACCATTAATTTCTGTTTCAAACTCATTCAAGGTGTACTGCGGGTTCCAACTGTATGCACCATTATATAAGCCATCTCCATAATCCATAAAACCTCCAGTAGTTCCTTCTCCTAAGTCAAAAGAGTGGTCCATCCCAAAATTGTGTCCCAATTCATGAATAAAAGTCAACCATGTAGCGTCCATAATATTACTCACTCCATACTTATAAACATTACTTCCGACCACTCCTACGTACGCTAAACCAACGGTTCCTGGAGGTGGAAAATGATTTGTAATATTATGGGCGAGATCATAATCTATACTTCCAAAACCACCATTATTTCCCCAATCACGAAAATTTTCTAATTGTTCATTAATAGTACAGTTTGTACAATCTACTGAATATGGATCCGTTGCAGTTGAAGTTGAAATATATTGTCCCACAAGTACAAGCTCTACATTCGTGTCAAACTCAAAATCTTTAAAATAAGGTACAACAGTATTCATTAGTGCGATGTTATAAACTTCCATGCTTGATGCAGAACTTCCTGTAGCTGAAACTGCACTCTCATCCGAAGCCAATACGATTTCAACTCTGAAACAATCTCCTACATCACGGCTTCTGGAATTATTTTTAAGAGTATCTTTTATTTTTTGCAATTTAGTAACACCACAGTTTGTTGAAGCGTCTAAAATAAGATCCTCAGTTTCGTAAACAACAAAGATGTTTCTGTTTTCTTCTCCAGTTATATATTGTAAAGGTTCTATGAAATATTCTTTAGTGTTGGTTGAAATTATTCCGTGAATAATATCATTAGTAATTGTTAATCTTATAGTGCTGTTAGGCTCATTGGTTACATTTCCTTCAAAGGTTATGTGTTTGATTTCATCACTGACTGATTTTCCAGATTCAGAAGCTATGATTGTTTTATAGTCTTCTGATAATAAGTTGTTTTTTCTTAAAACAATATCCAAACTTTCAATTCCTGGAAACTCAAGGTTTAAGAGTAATTCGTTCTTTAAATTTGCTTGAGCATATCTGTTTAGTGATTCAGTATCAATTGTGAATAATGAATATTCTTCAAAGTTCGCAGAAAGATTTTTCTCCGATTCTTTATTTACACTCACTGCTTTAATTTCAAAAACACTTGAGTTTTTTTGCTGGGCATTTGAAGCTAAATTAATACTAAATACAAGTATTAAAATCAGACTTTTTTTAATTAATTTATTGTTTTTCATGGGTTTTTATTTTTAATTTAATAATCTTTTTTTATTTAAGTTTTTTAATTTTTGGTTCAATCTATCGTTTTAATGAAAAGTGTGCTCTTAGTTCTTTAGGGTTGGCTGTCGTAGGGTCTATATAATTTAATGTAAACCAATAATCGCTAGAAGGTAATAGTGCCCCATTATAAGTTCCATCCCATCCTGTTCCAGAGGGATAGATTTCTTTGATCAGTTTTCCTAAACGGTCAAAAATGTAAATTTTTGCATCTACTTGGTTAGAAACGCTCATGATATTCCAAGTGTCATGATACCCATCACCATTTGGTGTAAAGTATAAAGGATAGTCAATGACATATACGAAAGCATTGGCTTCCCCACATCCGTTGATATCACGAACCGTGACCATGTGTTCTCCCGGTGTCACATCAATAAAAGTTCCAGAGTCTCCCCATGGTCCTTGATCTAGGCTGTACTCAAATTGTCCTTGCCCAGTTGCAACCGTTTCTATGACATGTGTATTTGCAAAAGCAGCTGTAGTTACTTGTGCCGTAACTTCTGGAGGGGTGCTTTCGATTACCGTAAAAGCTACAATTGGTGCGGCACATTCCGTTATTAAAGTATCATCAAAGACTTCAAGAGTGTAGTCTCCACCCTGAACAGGAGCATAGCTAGAGTTTGTTCCTACAATAGTACCACTAGCATCTCTCCAAACAAATGTATAATCCACATCCGATAATCCAGTATCAATCACTAAAGGTGCTAAAACTTCTGAGCCATTTAAATCAACACACAATATATACTCCTCTTCGATTTCTACGACCGGTAAAGGATTCACTTCTAAAGTGACCGTTGCAGTCTCAAAACATATTGAGCTATCAACCAAGGCTCCCGAACTGTCCGCAATAAGTGTGTCATTATCAACACGAGCAATGATACTCTGCGGGTTAATACTGTTTTCAAATAAAGTTGGCAACGCATTAATATCAAGATCAGCATCGGACTGATTGGCATAATATCGAACCGTATAGTTTGTAGGGTCTTGACCGTTTAACACAAAAACATCTTGCGTCGATAGATCAAATTGTACCCTGTCATTTGTTGAATTCCCATCTGTTTCTACATTGTCATCACACAAGACATAAGCTTCTACTGGCGAGCTTGCGAGTGCAGCTTCATGAACAGCTAAATTAAATTGTACCGTTGTATTTCTACACTCTGTAACTGAGTTTTCTACACTCACATAAATTGTCTGAGGGTCACTACTATTGGTATACGGACTGCCTAGGAAGTTAATCCCTAAAGCAGCATCGGCCAAACTTGTATGATAGGTGACTTTAAATAAAGTAGGGTCTTGTCCTCCAAGGATTAAACTGCTTTGAGTCTCTAAATCAAAATCAAAAACATCATCGGTATTAAGTTCACAAGCAATGAGGTCATCTACAACGATTGCATTTGGTATTGGATTCACAATCAAATCAAAATCGACAACGGTATAACAATCCGTTAAATCATTAGTGACACGGACATATATGGTCTGTACAGGCGTTTCTGTATTTGTGTAGTTGGTTGGATTTGGTATGGCATTGACCCCATTCAGTGCATCATCTAAAGTTTCGTGATAGGTTGGTGATACATTCAATTCGCCATTGATAATAAGGGTTTCGTAGGTTTTTAAATCAAAAACCTCTAAACCATCGCCACTGTTCGTATCATCACACGCAATTAAGTTGTCAGGATTCAGATTCGGTGTGGGATTCGGGAGTACACGAATGGTTAAGGTAGTTAGGTCGTAACAACCAGTATCCAAATCTGTCACACGTATGTGTACTGTTTGTGGATTTGCTGCTGCAGTTCCAATAGCAGTGTTGGTGTAAGCTGTTGGGTCTGCAATGGCATTCGTCGCATCTTCAGCATCCAAAAGCGTTGTGTAATACACCACTTCTAGACTTCCATCTCCGTCCGTAATTTCTAAATTCTTTTCAGTCAAATCAAATGTAGTTTGCTGATCGGCAACGGCATCGTCACAAAGTTCTAGTGGAGTCGCTTGAACCATAACGGGCAGAGGGTTTACGATGATTGGGAGCGCTATTGATTTAAAACACTCGGTAGCTATATTTTCTACACGCACAAAAATTGTTTGTGCTGTAGGACTCGTGTTTGTGTATGTGAGAGGCGTATTAAATGGATTAGATTTTAATTCTGCGTTTGCAAACGTTTCATAGAACGTAACTTCAAAATCTAAAGGGTTTAAACCGTTAAGAATTTGATCATTGGCAAGCGATAGGTCAAATAATGCAATCCCGTCCGTATCGTCATCACAAACTTCCAAAGGTTCGGGGTTAAGCTCTATTTGTGGAACATCATTAATAATCAGTTGAAAATTTAAATACGTATAGCAGGCTGTTGTTATTGTAGTGTCTTCAACACGTACAAAGATGGTTTGTCGGTACGCTACAATATTAGAGTAATCACCTACAATGGCATTCACATTATTGAGGGCTTCTGCCTCCGTTTCATGGTAACTAATAATTAGGTTTGATAAAGTCCCTGTAATTTCGGCATCAAGTTCAGTTAAATCAAATATGCCAAAGCCATCGGCATCTTCGTCACAGAACTCAAAATCAATTGGAGTGGTCGCATTTGGAGGGCTTACAACGACTAAATCAAAGGGAGTTGTAGAATAACATCCAGTAATTGCAGTTAGATCATTTTCAATTCTTACAAAAATAGTTTGTAGGTCTGGAATCACAGTTGTGTACAGTGCATCCAAAGGATTGTCTCCAGAATTCGCATCCTCTTGAGAAAAGTGATAGCTTACGACATTATCAGCAATTCCAGCTCTTATGAGTTCTGTTTGAACAGAAATATCAAGCGTTGTAAGCCCATCTAAAACCCCATCATCATCACAAACAATTAAAGGAATTGGAACACCAAATACAGGTCTGGGTTCTACCGTTAAAGTGAAATTCACGTTTGAAATAAAACAAGCCGTTACCAAAGGGTCGTTGTTCTGAACTTCTTCACGAACAAAGAGTGTGATCTCGTCAAAAATTGTGTAAGGACTTATCAAGGCATTTGCCCCCGTATCCGAATCTTCTTGAGTGGTATGGTAGGTAATTATAACTTCATCAGCATCTTGAGTTCCAAGAACTGTAGGGTTATAATCAGAAAGGTCTATGGTAATAGACCCGGGGGTGTAGGTACAGAGAATTTCATCTGGAACCTCGTTATAATCTGGAACCGGTAAGACTTGTAATTGGATTGAATTGATTCCAAAACAATCGTTGCCTCTTTCGACTCTTATGTATAATGTTTGATCATCAGGAACCTCACTTGTATATTGGTCTGGTAATTGATTCAACTCTAACAACGCATCAATCTCACTCTTATAATAGGCAATTGTCAATTGATTAGGATCTGTAATGTCATTGTTTGGATTGGCTACAATTAAGGATAGGATATAGTCGTTAGCATTGCTAAGCGTGAATAAGCCAAGCCCATCATAATCGTTGCCATTCATCTCACTGTTGTCACACACAATTAAACCAGCATCCTCGGGGATAGGATTAAAGATGGTTTCTAGATAGAAAAATGAGCTCGTATAACAAGTTGTTGCTATATTTTCTACACGTACAAAGATTGTTTGCAAAGGGGTTTGGTTCACATAAGACGTTGGATCAGAAATAGCATTTGTTCCCGCATCTAAGTCTGCTTGAAATAGGTGAAAGGTCAGTGCATAATTTGTTGGATCATCACCCACCACAAGGTTCTCTGCTGCTTCTTCTAAGTTGTAAATAGAAATTCCATCCTGAATATCGTCTATATCACACTGTACTAGTGGAACATCTACCACAACATTTGGGAGCGGATCTACACCAATAGTATAAGATCCAATGGATCTACACTCCGTTGATATATTACTCACCATTAATACATATAGCATTTGAGTTGTTGAGGTATTAGTATATAATCCCACAATTGGGTTGGTCTCATTTTCTGCATCAATCTCGGTTTCATAGTGTGTAATGGTTACATCTTGTCCATTAGCGATACTTCCATTCAGAGATGTCAGGTCAAATGTTTCTACCAAGTCCCCAGAATTTGTGTAATCACATTGGTAATATTCAAAATCTAAAGGCAGTACCGGCGTATCAAAAACTTCAATTCCAAAACTAGTTGTATCAAAACAACTTGTATTGTTCACATTCTCAATCCGTACAAACACCGTTTCTTGTGTCAACGTATTTGTGTAAGGATTAGGATACGCATTCGTATTGTCCTGAGCATCTAACAGAGTAGGGTGGTAAGAAACAGCAAAATCAGCCCCTTGAGCATCCAACACATCAGGCGTCACATCCGTATTAAAATCAAAAGAAGAAACCCCATCATTATTATCATCACAAATACTAATATCTGCCACAGGATTTGCTGTTGGAGTCGTATTTACAATCACATTAAACTCTTGAGTCACAAAACAATCCGTATTGTTACTGTTTTCAATTCGTACAAAAAGCGCTTGATTAAAAGGCGTTGTATTATAATATGTGAGCGGCAACCCATTGTCACCAGCCGTCGCATCAGCAGCACTTAAATGATAAGACACACTAAACAAATCAGCATCTTGAGTTCCCATTACAACAGGGCTTAAAGCGGATAAATCTGTATCTGTTTGTCCATTGGTAAGCTCCCCATCCGCACCATCATCACAATTTTGTAAATCATTAAAAGCAGCAATCACCGGCGTATCAAAAACTTCAATTCCAAAACTAGTTGTATCAAAACAACTTGTAT
>JABAYY010000030.1:651-5648 GCA_018608765.1 Flavobacteriaceae bacterium | reverse complement strand
ATCATTATTATCATCACAAATACTAATATCTGCCACAGGATTTGCTGTTGGAGTCTCAAAAATAGTCACCAAAGTTTCAAAAGTTTGACTTTCAGTTGTTGTTGTTATGGTTACGCTAACAGTATATTGCCCCGGAGTATTGTAGATATGCGATGGATTTAATTCAGTAGAGGTTTCAGAATCCCCAAAATCCCATTCCAAGCTAACGATTGTTTCAGATGTTGATAGTGAAAACTGAGTGTTGGAACCAGAACAATCGTTTACGTAGCTAATGTTAGCAACTAAAAACGATTGTATAAAGGGCGGAAGTCCATAACCTGCTTGTGTTCCTGGAGACAACTGCTGCCCCCCTTCTACATAGTTTGAAGCAGCCCCAGCTTCGTTGGGGTCATTGATAACATCTAGCGCAGTAGGATTATTTTGTACAGCTACATATATTTTTCCATTAGGTCCAAGTTGCATGGCGCCCATACCCCCCCCAATAACATTAACATAAATAAATTCAGCAGAATTAGGCACATCAGTTGCTGTTAAATCTATCTGTTGTATCCCTGTATTACTAGAAAAATAAACTTTCTCTGAATTTTGTGAAAATGCGACGCCGTAAAAACGATCGTTTGAAAGTACTTCCATCGCTCCAGTTACTTGCCCTGTTTCTTTATTAAAATCGTAAATCCATGCAGAGCCGTTATTGGCAAATTCACCTTCTTGAGTTCCATTTTGGTTATGTGCTATCGCTATTTTTTCACCATTGGGAGAAGACTTTACATAGCCAATGGCATTTCGTCTGTACCCTTCAATACCGATAGAAGGAGTTACATTTGAAATAGATGGACTTGGGTTTACTCCATCTGAATCTACTCGAAAAGCGTAAAAAGAACTTATAAAATGTGTTAAAACCCAATACGATTGTCCGTCAGCATGTTCAACAGCTGTTATTTTTTCTCCACATTTATATTTTATCTGTTCAGCATTATTTTGGTCATAAGTTAAAAGTTGTATGTTTTTTTCTACTATATCAATATCCCCCATTCCATTGTTAAGCGTCATGTCAACCAACGAATAGTTGAGACCGTTATTGAACCCATCATCACCTTCAGGAACAGAGGTAAAAGAATCATTGTATTCGGTGGTAGAGAATCCATTGAAATCTGCGGGACCTTGCTCAGGAAAAGCCCACGCATTTTGATGGTGTGGCTCATCTACTGTGAAAACATAATACTTGTCTAAATCTCCAGGCTTAGGAATAATCACTGCTGAGCTTGTACTTGAAGGGTCTCCTAAGAGCCCTGATCCAAAATAATAATTTGCATTAGGCATGAGAACGTGGTTGGCATCCCATACGTCGCGCCCATCGGTGTAAAATTTTAGGTTTCCATTTGGATCAGAAATAGAGGAGCATCCTTCAAATGTAGCAATTGTGTTTTGAGCAGCGGCAGTTGGAGTTACAGTGTTGTTCACGTTGTCAAAAACAAGTCCGGCGCCATATCCAAAAAACCAATTATTTGCTTCTCCTTGAGAGTATATAGTATTGCTGATTAGCAAAAAAAAGATTGCTAGTATTATATTCTTTATCATGTCAAAAATTATGCGCTACAAAATACATTATTTTACAATATTTTGTTTATTTAATTATGTTAAAAATTAAACAAAGTATGAAAATCCATTAAGTTATGGGAGTACAAATAAAACAAGCATTTACAACAAAATTTGTTATGCTATTTTAGAGGTTGTATTAAAGTTAAGCCTCTTAAATTGTAGGATAGGGTAAGAAAACTATAATTTTAAAGAGTAGAATCTAATAAAAGTCCATGTTCTCTAGAAAAGAGATAACCGCCTCTAAACTTTGATTGGGGCTCTCCTCCATAGGAACATGTCCTACGTTTTTTAAGACAACAAAGGTGTTGTTGGGTAAATCTTTATGAAATAATTTGGCGTTTTCAACAGGGATAAGCAAATCCTGTTCGCCCCATAAAATGAGCGTTGGTTGAAGGATGCTTGGAATCTGTTTATAAGCATCTGAGTTGTTTTGAATCGAAAGTCGATCTACAAAAGCCTGTCGGTTTCCAGGTCGAAGGGTCAACTCAAAGTACCGATCTGTGAGTTCATCTGTTACCTTTCTTTTATCAGCATAAACGTTTTCAATACTAGATTGTGCAACGAATTTGGGTGTAATGTATTTGAATAGATTTTTTATCAGAGGAATTTTTGCGATCCTAAAAGCCAATGGTAAGCTCTTGGCTTTGTACGGATACCCAGCGGCATCAATTAAGATCATTTTTTCCACCATGTTAGGATAGTTTGCAGTAAATCTCCAAGCGATATGTCCCCCAAGTGAGTTGCCGCCAATCACACATTTTTTAATTCCTTTTTTATCTAAGAATTGTTTTACAAAAGAGGTGTAATTGCCAACCGAATATATTTTTTTAGGAAAAGGATCGGTAAGGCCATAACCCGGGAGGTCCATTCGAATAACCCTATATTCAGTCTTTAAACTGTCTGTCCAATCATCAAAAGTATGCAGGCTAGAACCAGTCCCATGTATCAGAACAATAGGAACTGAAGTATTTAAATCACCCTCGTCACGGAAATGAACATTTATTCCATCTACAGAAACAAATGAAGAAGGCGCTTTTGCATATTTAGCCTTTAGTTCGTCCAAAGGAATGTCTTTATAACCGAAAAGAAAAGCGACTATAAGAGCCAATATTCCAATACAAAGAAAGGTTGTTTTAAGAATTTTAAACAATTGTTTCATCAAGAAATTTTGATCTCGTTTATAAATTTCAATATAGGTTTAAATTTTACAATATCATACAAGACACTGAATTGAAATTGTACCATATTGGGAAGACTTTAAAAAACCAAACAATCTTAGACGATAAATTAGGTGTTCAGTTTTTATTGAATTGTTTTATAAATTAATTGGGTTTTAAGCTGTTGTTTTAAAATTTTCACTAAATAGTAAACAAAATTAATTGTTAAATTAATTTTATTAACTTTACAATATGAAACCAACTTCACTTATATTTCTAGATATTATCAGGCTGTCAAATATGAATAAATATTATTTTTTTGGACTTTTATTTGTTACGATTTTTTCATGTTCTGGGCCGCAAATTAATGAGGAAATTCCTTATGCCTTGCAAGTGAAAGAGGTTAGAAGCTATTACAAAGCAATAGATATTCGTGATAGATTGGAGGATAAAGGGGTAGGGTCCTACATTATTTCGGAAGATACAGATGATGGTAATTGGTATAGGGTGTTGACTGGTGCCGAAAAATCGATTGATGATGTAAAGGAATATAGAAAATCTTTAGAATCTAAAATTGCTATTAACCAGCTTAAAATTATAAATTATCAAACCATTGAAAAAAATCTTGATTTAGATTTTGAAGATCATTTAAACGAGCGTCAAAGACTTCAGTCAGAAAGACCAAATGTTCCTGAAAAAATATATGATTTAATTAATAAGTTCCCCGATGATAATAATTTTATTGTTAAAAGTTTTTTTGTCACCAATTGCCCAGACTCTTTGGCTAATATGGGAAAATACACAGCTTCTTATGACAATATAAAGCATGATCTTCCAAGAGGAATTTATATGCGGAGTCTCATGAAAAAGTCAACTGCGATCGCAGAAGTTATTTATGAAGATAATCTATTTGGAGATAGAGTGACCTTAGATATTATCAAACTAAAAGATAATTTAGATTTAGGATCTGTAGAACATGAGCCGTTAACCAATTTAGATATTGCTGACTATTTTGCTGAACTGATTTTGGATACAGGGAACTATGCGTTTGAAGACAAGTTAAAAGTTAAGGTATCAGCATTTCAAAAATTACATGGATATAAAGTTACTATTCAGCCAAAGAAAAGTAAGGCTTCTTTGAGGACCTATTTTTGTTTAGTCTCAAAAGATTCTAAATATCTTGTGTTTTCTCAATCTACAGACAAATCAGATGATGAAATTATTGAAATCGTTGAAGATTTGGGAGAGTCTGACGGACTGAGTTCGTATGACGAGTTCTATAATGCTTTTTATACAATCCCTGCCACTTGTAGTGTAGATGATCAATTTATTTCTATTTATTCAAAAAAACTGACCAACGATTATGCTCGTAGAAGAAGGTATGCCAAGTGGTCAAAAAAAATGGTTGGACACTGGCAGACTACGGCTTACTTTAATGGAGAAGAAAATAATTCTTGGGGGGTTTCATTCTTTGATTTATTAGATCAAAGTCATGTTAATCTTATATATAGTAATTTGTACATTGATTCCCAAAAATCTAAAAGAAATTCTGAATTAATTGATGTTTTGGATAACACAGGAGTAATTGATAAAGCAAACTATCCCGATGAATTATCCTTTCCTGGAAACCGCTTTGTTGTTTCGGTTAATAATTTTAATAGAGGGAAGCTAACACGCGAGACAATGCTATCTATTACCAATTGTCTTCAATTAAAATAAAACCATTATAGAGGCAAATCTATTTCTAAAAATGATTTGTTGACACTGTTTATAATTCAAAAAAAATCCCTGAAAATAACTTTTTATTTTCAGGGAAAGTACTTTAGTGTCTCCTAGATTACTATAGGTCTTTTAAATTATATCTAATTTCATAGTATAAAGGCTCTTCATACATTGCAACAACATCCAGCCAAACATAAGTGTCATACCAAGTACTTAGGGATTCTAGGCCTATGTAAGCAAATCCTTTTTTTGGTTTTTTGACCAATCCAACTCTACTTTGTGTGGATAATGCACTGTTGTTTAAATCGTATTTAAAAGCTGATGAATGATCGGTCCCATTGTAACCAATAAACTTTTTAATTTCTTTTTGATTATCAAAAAAGAAAACGTTTAAAGAAAATTCGTCATCTTTTTTAGGTGGAAAAATACTATTAACTATTTCGCGGGTGATACTAGATCCACTACGTTTTAGAAGGCAATACTCCAAAAGATTGGCAAGATGCGATGTATTATCATTAT
>JABAYY010000030.1:0-641 GCA_018608765.1 Flavobacteriaceae bacterium | reverse complement strand
GAATCCCACAACGGAAGTCCTAACATATTTATTTTTGTATGACTGGTAGAAACTTTATCAATTAAATTACCATCATTTTTTTGATTGTCTTTTTTCCCTGATATTCTTAGAGTGTAAATAAATTCTACAGTTTTGTTAGGAACTTCGATAGGAGCATATAATTTTGAAACGCCACTAAGATTAAGTTTTTGTGATACTATAAACTTTTTAGGCTCATTATATAATTTTTCAAATTTCAAGGATTTCCCTGTAAAACTTCTTCTGGTTTTCTTTCTCACAATGACTGAATCTCTTACAAGTTTAGTTTTGCTTAGTTTATTTTCAACAGTTGCAGATTTTCTTTGAATATCCAAGTTATAATAGGTGGCTTCATTAAAAGTAATATTAATCGTAAAAGGATTTTTTATTTTAATTTTGTGTGCCCAATTAAACTTGTTAGAATTCGTGAATTTCTTTAAAACGCGTCCGCTTCTTTCTTCAATGAAAACTACTTGTTTGATTTTAGAGTCTGAATCAAAACTAACTGTAATTGAGTCATTTTTAAGTCCAAAAAAAGATTTTGTTATTACACCTTTTTCAGCAAATTCTGCTTGAATACGAAGCATGTTAAGTCCAGCCCCAAAGGTTGTATTGGTCTATCT